>JBCKBR010000016.1:0-33998 GCA_038911065.1 Gaiellales bacterium
CGAGCGTGGCCGGACATGATGGGCCCGGGCCCATCATGTCCGGCCACGCCAACACATTCGTGCGTGCTTTCGTCTGCTGTGCGTGCGGGTTTGCAGCCGCCGTGTTGCGATGTGCGCGTGCTCAGCGGCCTGGCTGGCACAGCCCACCAGAGCCTTACCTGCATACACCGGTGAGGCGAGCGAAACAGCGGCGCTGGTGCGAGCTGTGGAGCACCAAACCCACGCGGCCGCCGTGGTCGCAACGCGCCGCGCTCGACCTACCAGGTATTTCAGCGCAGATTGTGTGACGCTCGCGCCCAACAAACGCACCACCAACACGCCGAGCAGACGTCCGCTCTCACACGAACGCTCCCATCACGCGCGCACCGTGATGAGAAACGCGGCACGTCAGGCCTGGAACAGATGTAAAGGCCGGACATGATGGGCCCGGGCCCATCATGTCCGGACGCGGCGCATGGTGGGGCGCGGCGGAACTATGCCGACGCATAAAACCAGCGACACACGCCTACGCGCCTACGCGCAAAACCTCGCACCAGCGACAAGCGCCCGCGCGCAACACCTCACACCAACAACCATTGACAATCGTGCGCCGATGGGAGCCTCGCACCAACAACCATTGACAGTCGCGCGCTGATGGGAACCTCGCCCCATCAGCGCACGACTACATCAAATACCAGTCGAAGAAGCGCTCGAGGCGGCGATAAAAATGCAACTGCGGGTCGTAACGGAGAAAGCCATGACCCTCCGTCGGATACGTCACATACTCGAACGTCTTACCGCCGAGACGGCGAAGCTCGGCCACAAGCTCCTCCGACTGGGCCGGGTTGACACGAATGTCCTGCTCACCATGCGCGATCAGCAGCGGCGCCTGAATGTTCGCGAGTCGCAGCACCGGCGAGCCGGCCGCATACGCGGCGCGGTTCGTTGACGGCGGTCCCATCATGCGCTCGAGGTCCTGCACGCCCTCGCGATCGCCCTGCGCCCACGACGAGCGAATATCACAATCACCGTACTTACAGACACCCAACTTGAAGCGGTGCTCGGGATCATCCGTCACCGACAGCAGCGCCATGTATGAGCCGTAGGACGCCCCAAAAATCCCCAACCGGTCGCCATCAACCCAATCGAGCGAAGCAAGATAGTCGGCAGCAGCCAAACAATCCTGCGTATCCCCAACGCCCCAATCATTGTGATTAAGCCGCTCGAAGTCGCGCCCATACGACGTCGAGCCGCGGTAGTTGATTGCCAACCAGGCGTAGCCCTTATCAACGAAGAACTGTGCGTGTCCGTCCCACTCCTCGCCGTAATACGACGTCGGGCCACCATGCGGATAGACAATGGCCGCCACCGGAGCATCTGCCAAAGCACCCGCCGGGCGATACAAGAAGCCATGGATCTCCGTGCCGTCAAATGACCGGAACACCACATCCTCGGGCTCGACGTGCGGCGCAGCAGCAATCGCCAAAGGCGCAGGCGCGTGCAACACCTCGACATCGCCATTGCCATGCACGAGACGAAACTCGGATGGCGTCGCATAATCGGTGTACTCAGCAACGATGCTGCCATCCGCCGTCCAGGCCGGGGCAGACCAAGCACCACCCTTCGCAACCTCAGTCACCTTGCCGGTCGCCACATCGATGGTGACAAGATCGAAGCGGCCACGCCGACAGCGCGTCGCAACGAGTCGCAACCCATCCTCGCTGAAGGTCGCGCCAAAGAAGTCGCCCTGATCGTGCGTCAATTGACGCGCATCCGATCCGTCCGGGCGCATCAGATGCACCTCGTACCAGCCAGAACGCTCCGAAACACATGCGATCCACGCACCATCGGGCGACCAGGTCGGAAAACGATCAGCCATCGCGGGCTCGCCACTAATCGTGCGCACCGTTCCCGTCTCGACATTTGCCACGCAGATCTGACTCTCGCGCAGATCCTCGCGGACCCAGAAGACGTAGGCCACCTCGCTACCGTCGGGCGATACAGCTGCACCCCACTCGTCGCCATGATCGGGACACTCGACCGTCAAGCGCCGTGGCCACGGATCGTCGAGATCGATGATGGCGAGCCGCGACGTCTTGTCATCACGCTGAACAGAAATGACTAGGCGATCATTACCAAGCCACACGGGCGCGCCACCCTCGACGAGTCGTCGTGGAGCCCCTCCGGCGATCGGCACAAGCCAGACGTGACCCTCGTCACCGTAGGCGACGAGGCGACCATCCGGCGACAGGGTTGGCTGGATGTCTTCCCAGAACGGCGCGGGCTCTCGACCCGTCGTCAGGCGGCGCGGGATAGGCTCGTCGAGCGAGAGCGTCCAGACATCCGACGTGTCGCGATCCTGGATAAAGACGATGGTTGTGCCGTCCTCGCCAAGCACCAAACTGCGCGGACGCTCGCATGCGGCGACGGCTTCGAGGCGCCAGTGCGGCGGCGGAAACAAGTCCTTGCGGTCCTGTACGGGGATTCCTTCGTGCTGATCCTTGGCGATCCAGATCGGGTTGACATCACCCATCGTGCAGTCCCTCCTCGATACCCATGATGACGGCCAAAACGAGGCCGCCGAGCGTGGCCGAATCGTAGCCGCCTTCTTGCACCGCGACGATCGGCATACCCAGCGCACCGAGCCGTCGCCCCGCCTCGTGGAACGCCTCCGCCGTGACATTCAGCGGACTGTTCGGATCGTGCGCAGCGGCATCGACGCCGAGCGCGACAACGATCGCCTCCGCGCCGTGCGTGACGACATCCTTAAGACATACATCGAGCGCATCGAGCCACTGATGATCACCACTACCAGGCGCGAGCACGACGTTACGGTTTGCCAGCTCTCCCTGTCCGCCCCCCACCTCGTCGGGCCACCCCATCACGTGCGGAAACCAGCCGAGCGCAGGATCAACGTGCAGCGACGTCGTCAGAACATCGCCGCGCTCCCAGAAGATCTCCTGCGCGCCATTGCCATGGTGGGCGTCGATATCAACGATCGCAACGCGCCCGGCGCCGGCATCGCGAAGTGCCTGCGCTGCGATCGCCGCATTGTTGAGATAGCACGAGCCGCCGTAGGCACCGCGGCTGACGTGATGCCCGGGAGGGCGCGTGATCGCGTACGCCAGCGGGGCCCCGTCGCGCACCAGGTCGACGGCGGTCAGAGTCGCATCGATGGCACCACGAACGGCCTCCCACGTGCCTGGTCCGATCGGCGTCATCGTGTCGAAGCAATAAAATCCGGTACGCGCCCAGACCGCCTCGGGCCGGTGCGGCGCAACGACCCCGAGCAGCGCATTCGTTGGGAAGAGGTACGGCACGACAAGGTCTTGGCCCGGGTCATCGGGCAGACCAGCTGCTACCCAGCCCGCATAGGCGTCACGGAGGAATTCCACAAGATCGGCGTTGTGTACGGCCGTGATCGCCCCATCCAGATGAGCTTCAGCGAACTCCACGCGTGCTCCCACGGCGACGAGCGCATCGCGAATGATCGTAGCCCGTTCTGGCAACTCGTCATCGGGCATGCGCACTCCAACCCAGATCTCCGCGCCGGGCGCGTGCAACAGGCAGGCCTCGCTCCAAACGATGGGAATCGATAGCGGCACGCAGCAACAGTATCCGGAACTGACTGCCCGAACCCTGCGCAGGTGAACCCGCCCTGGTGGACCCCACGAGTCTTAAGCGAACGCGAAACGTTGGTGCGCTCTCCTGACGGTCTCACACACAACCGGCTATCGTGGCGCGCAGGGAGGTTTTGAATGCCGACGCTTCGCTCGACTGCCGCCTGGCAGGCACTGACTACGCACCACGCGGAAATGCAGGGACTCCACCTGCGCGAGCAATTTGCCGCCGACCCAGCGCGTGGAGAGACGATGACGGCCGAGGCCGCTGGGCTCTTCCTCGACTATTCGAAGAATCGCATTACGCCCGAGACGCTGCCGCTCCTGATCGAGTTGGCCAAGGAGCGCGACCTTACTGGACGCATCGAAGCGATGTTCTCGGGCCAGCACATCAATGTCTCGGAGGATCGCGCCGTGCTCCACACTGCGCTGCGCTTGCCACGCGATGCGACTCTCGAGGTCGACGGCCAAGACGTCGTCGCCGAGGTCCACGACGTCCTCGATCGGATGGGCGCGTTTGCCGACCAGGTTCGCTCGGGCGCGTGGAAGGGTTACACCGGCAAGCGCATTCGCAACGTCGTCAACGTCGGTATCGGTGGTTCGGATCTCGGCCCGGTGATGGCCTACGAGGCGCTCAAGTTCTATAGCGATCGGGCGCTTACACTGCGTTTCGTCTCGAACGTCGACTCGACCGACTTTGTGGAGGCGACACGCGACCTCGACCCGGCCGAGACGCTCTTCATCATCGCCTCAAAGACATTTGGCACGCTCGAGACGATGACGAACGCAAACTCGGCGCGCGCCTGGACGCTGGCGTCGTTGCAAGACGATGCAGCGGTCGCCCGCCACTTCGTCGCCGTCTCGACCAATGCCGAGCGCGTCGAGAAGTTTGGGATCGACACCGCCAACATGTTCGGCTTTTGGGACTGGGTCGGCGGGCGCTACTCGATGGATTCGGCGATCGGATTGTCGACGATGATCGCGATCGGCCCCACCGCATTCGGCGAGCTGCTGGCCGGCTTCCATGCGATGGACGAGCACTATCGCACGACGCCATTCGAACGCAATCTGCCCGTCCTGATGGGCCTGCTCGTGGTCTGGTACCGCGACTTCTTCGACGTTCAGACCGTCGGGGTGATGCCCTACGAGCAGTACCTCAAGCGTTTCCCCGCCTATCTGCAGCAACTGACGATGGAGTCGAACGGCAAGCACGTGATGCTCGATGGCACGCGCGTCGATTACGACACGGGTGTTGTCTACTGGGGCGAGCCAGGCACGAACGGGCAGCACTCCTTCTACCAACTGATCCACCAAGGCACCAGCCTGATCCCCGTCGACCTGATTGGTTTTGGCTCGTCACTGAACCCGCTTGGCGAGCACCACGAGATTCTGATGAGCAATGTCTTCGCGCAGGCCGAGGCACTCGCTTTCGGCAAGACGGAGGACGAGGTGCTGGCAGAAGGCACGTCCGCCGCAGTTGCTCCGCACCGTGTAATGGAGGGCAATCGCCCGACGAATACGATCCTCGCAGACCGGCTGACACCGTTTCAACTCGGCACGCTTGTCGCGCTCTACGAACACACTGTCCATACGGAAGGTGTGATCTGGGGTATCGACTCGTTCGACCAGTGGGGCGTCGAGCTCGGCAAGGCCCTGGCCGTGGCGATCATCCCCGAACTCGAGAGCACAACCGAACCCGACCTCAAGCACGACTCTTCGACCAACGCACTGATCCGTCGCTACCGCGCCATGAGGCGCGCGTAGGACACTGGAGAAACAGATGGCTACTGAACACCCAATGCAACTCGGCATGATTGGCCTCGGCCGGATGGGCGCGAATCTCGTGCGTCGTCTGATGCGCGATGGTCATGACTGCGTCGTCTTCGATGTCAACCAGGATGCCGTCTCTGCGCTCGCGGCAGAGGGGGCCACGGGGGCCTCGTCGATTGCGGACCTCGTCGCCAAGATGGAGGCCCCACGCAACGTCTGGATTATGGTTCCGGCCGCGATCGTGCAGCAGATGGTCGACGAGTTGAAGCCGTTGCTCGCCAAGGACGATGCGATCATTGATGGTGGCAACTCGTACTATCGCGACGACATTAAGCACGCTAAAGAGTTGGCGGCGCAGGGCATCCACTTCGTCGACTGCGGCACGAGCGGTGGCGTCTGGGGTCTCGAGCGCGGCTACTGCCTGATGATCGGCGGCGAGGACAAGCCTGTCGAGCGCCTCGATCCGATTTGGAAGACGATCGCGCCAGGCAAGGGTACGGCCGAAGACACGCCGGGCCGCACCCGCACGGATGGCACGGCCCCCGATGGGTATCTGCACTGTGGCCCGAATGGTGCTGGGCACTTCGTCAAGATGGTCCACAACGGCATTGAGTACGGGATGATGGCCGCGATCGCAGAGGGTCTGAGCATCATCAAGCACGCCAATGTTGGCCTGCATCAGCAGGAGATCGATGCCGAGACGACGCCACTGCGGGACCCTGAGTACTACCAGTACGAGATCGATGTGGCCGAGGTCGCGGAGGTCTGGCGCCGCGGCTCCGTTGTTGGCTCGTGGCTGGTCGATCTGACGGCTAGCGCGCTTGCCGGAGACCCCGAGCTCGATGCGTTTGACGGTCGCGTGTCCGATTCTGGCGAGGGTCGCTGGACGACGATCGCTGCGATCGAAGAAGGCGTCCCGGCCCCGGTCATCACCGCCTCGCTGATCGAACGCTTCGAGTCACGCGGGCTCGGCAAGTTCACGGGCAAGGTGATGTCGGCAATGCGCAGCGAGTTCGGCGGCCATAACGAGAAAAAGGCCTGATGCAGCACGAGTTGATCGTGCTGCCCAATGCGGCGGCGGTTTCGAAGGCGGCGGCGGCACGTGTGGCAGAGGCTGCGCGCGCGGCGGTCGCCGAGCGTGGCGTGTTCTCGCTGGCAGTCAGTGGCGGCCGCTCGCCGTGGGCGATGTTTGGGGATCTGGCAGATCTTGCCGTGCCGTGGGAGTCGATCGAGCTGTATCAGGTCGATGAGCGGATCGCCCCGGAAGGCGACGCGAGCCGCAATCTGACGCATCTGCGCGAGTGTCTCGGCCCGCAGTTGCCGGTCCAGATCCACCCGATGCCCGTCAATGCTGCGGATCTAGAGGCAGCGGCACGCCAGTATGCAGGCGATCTGCCAACGACGATCGACATGATCCATCTCGGCCTCGGCCCGGATGGGCACACGGCATCGCTGGTGCCAAACGATCCGATCCTCGAGATCGACGACCGTCTCGTGGCCGTCACGGGTGGCGAGTACCAGGGCACGCACCGGATGTCTTTGACGTACCCGGCGCTTGCTCGGACGCGTGGTCTGCTCTGGCTAATTACGGGCGCCGACAAGCGCGAGGCATTGCGAAAGTTGCTGGCCGGCGATCAATCGATCCCCGCTGGTCGCGTCGTTGCGCCTGTTTCGGTGATCTTGGCCGATGCCGATGCCGCGGACTAGCTGTTCTGCCTACAGGCCCCGAAGCACCTACGTGTCGTCCCACTGTGGAGCCACGCTCGCCATCAACTCGCTGATGATGCGTAGCTCCTCGCGCTCCGCAGGGTCGTTCGGGTCGTACGGTGGGTCGTGCTCATGATGCTTGCGGAGGCGAGAACGCACCGCAGCATCCGCTAACGCGCTGCGCACGATCTCGGAAGCGTTGACCCCGGACGCGCGAAGCTCATCGAGCGCCTGCTGGGCGGTGTCATCGAGACGGACGTGAATCGAGCGATCCATGGTCATGATGCTATGAAGGGTGCTGAAGCGGCGCTCGCACGGAGTTGCGCGATTGCCGGGCGGTTCGACGCGCGATACCAACCGTTGGTGTCGTATGACCCTCCCACTCACGATACACCGGCGCGATCTGTGCCGCTACCGTTCACCGTATGGATCAAGACACGGAGAAGCGCGTCGCAGCGGAGTCTGCCGCATTACTTGTCGAGGATGGCATGCGCATCGGGCTTGGCACCGGCTCGACTGTTGCCTTCCTGCTGCCCGCGATCGCCGACCGCAAGCTCGATATTCGTTGTGTTGCAACATCGGTCCAGACTGAGCAGGCGGCGCGTGCGCTTGGCCTCGTCGTCGAGAACGCTGCCGAGGTTGATCAGCTCGATCTGGCGATCGATGGTGCCGACCAGATCGCGCCTGATTGGTGGCTCGTCAAGGGTGGTGGCGCTGCGCATACGCGCGAGAAGATTGTGGCCACGATGGCGGATCGTTTCGTGGTGATTGCCGACTCGTCGAAGACTGTCGATCGTCTCGTCGCTCCAATCCCGCTCGAGTTGCTGCAGTTCGGCATTGCCAGCACGATGCGGCTGCTGCAAGACGTCGAGTTGCGCGATGTGCCTGCGAGTCCGGATGGCAATGTGATTGCGGACTACATGGGGGCGACGGGTGATCCCGAGGCCCTCGATGCGTGGCTCAGCAGCGTGCCTGGCGTCGTCGCGCATGGCCTATTTTCGCCCGCCATGGTGCACGACGTGATCATTGGTCGTGGTGCTACGGCCGACCGGTTGACGCGCGGCTTCTAGGAGCAAGAGAGGTAGCATCGCGGTGGCGGCATCAGGCGTGCAGTTTGGGCGCTCTGCTGAGCGGGAGTGTAAAAAGACCCGGGGGTGGATTCAATCGGTCCTCCGCGTCGGGGCCGTCGCCGACGAAGTAGGCGACGTAGGCATAGACACGCCGAATCAACGGCTCGGGGTTGGCGAGCGGGTCACGCTTGAACATTTAGCGGTGTGTCTCAGTTTTGGGTGACTGTTTGGAGTGCGACTCGGCCTCGGGCGACTTTTTCGAGGATGCTGTCGGCGGTCGCGGTCCAAACAGTCACCAAAAACTGAGACACACCGCTAGCCTCTTTCCTTCATGACGGCATGATGGTACAATCCGACCCGATGGCGAAGGTCAAGACGACGATGTATGTGGATCAGGATGTTCTCCGTGAGATTCGTGTCGCAGCGGCACGACGTGGACGACCCGTGTCGGAGTTGATCGACGACGCGCTGCGCGAAAGCACGCTGACCGGCTTGCTCGAACGTGTCTGGGCACGGAACGCCGATCTGTCGGAGGCGGACGCGATGGAGCTCGCCAACTCCGAGCTTCGGGCGATGCGCGTTGAGCGTGACGCCGCGGCGTAGGTGATCCGTGCCGTCATCGACCCGGGCGTCCTCGTCTCCGGGCTGATCTCTCCCAACGGCGCTCCCGCGAGCATCATCCGATTCTTCGCAGAGGGTGCCTTCGATCTGATCGTGTCACCCGCGCTGCTCACCGAACTCGAAGACGTTGTCCGCCGTCCCCACCTCGTCGAGCGGCTCCCTTCTCGCGATGCAGATCGGCTGCTGACGAGACTTCGCGCCGCGGCTGTCGTCGTCGAGGATCCGCCGCTCCTGCGGGGTGTGACTGCCGATCCCAAGGACGACTACCTCGTATCGCTGGCGCGCGCGGCCGGAGCCCAGCTGATCGTCTCCGGTGACCGTCATCTGACCCGCCTGCCCGACGTTGAGCCACGCGTTCTGACACCCCGCGCGTTTGTCGACTTGCTCGACTCGCACCAGTAGCATCAGCCGCCCACCACGATCGTGCCCTGCTCGCGAGGTCGAGCCATAAGCTCCAGTCGCGCTCGTTCTTGGCGATCGCCTTCCGGAAGTTCTCGGAGAGCGCCATGTTCCGGACGAGACCGACGAGGGCGACGCGGCCGCCGCTATTTTGGGCGCTCTGCTGAGCGAAATTGCACAAAAGGACCCGGGTCCTTTTGTGCAGTTCTCGAAGGTGACTCCAGCCGATCCGTCGTCAGTACGACTAACAGCCGAGCCGCGGACCGCGATCGTCGTGGTCGAGGTCGAAGGCGCCCGACTGCCCATCGAGCTCGACATCAAAGTCGGCAACAACACCAGCGATCGTCGCGTAGAGGCCGACGACGAGATGGAGTTCGACGAGTTCGCGCACAGAGAAGACATCGTTGAGTGCGGCAAAGGCGGTGTCGTCCGACCGGCGATGCTCAAGAATGCGTGGCACAGCGTCCAGCAGCAAGCGGTCGGAAGCAGCAAAATCGACCTGGTCTAGCCGATCGACATCAATCGCATTGATCTCGTCGTCATTGATGCCAACCATGCGAGCCACCTCGATGTGGTGCATCCACTCGTACGCCGAATCGACGAGGCGCGCTGTACGTAAGATCGCGAGCTCGCGGTGGCGTTGCGACAGGACGGCGTCGTTCCAGAGGCTGGCCGTCAGCGTCATCAGCGGTGGGAATGCCGCATCCGCGTGCGCCAGGGTGCGAAACACATTGTTTGGCGGGAGATCGTCGAGTGCTGCCTGCGTCGCGAGCGAGAGCTGGTCTGGTGTTGGGTCGGGACTGCGCATCATGGTGCGCGCATGGTCGCAGACCCGACCGCCTTTGTGCCCACTCCTACACGCCTTAGTCGACAGCTGCTCGACGCCTTCGGTGGGCTAACCGTGTCGTGCGCCGCCGCCGTGCGTCACACTGCGCCAGTACCAATTCTGATGGGGGAACCGAGATGGCTGAAGAGATGATTCGCATTACCTGCGGTGACGTGGAGTTTGTCGCGCGGCTCGAGCACGACATCTCGCCCAAGACCTGCGAGGCGTTTCTCGGCATGCTCCCCTACGAGAACAAGATGATCCACGTGCGTTGGAGCGGCGAGTCGTGCTGGGTACCATTCGGCGACTTCGATCTCGGCGTCCCCTTTGAGGACCCGACCAGCCATCCCGCGCCCGGCGAGATCCTCTGGTACCCCGGCGGCATCTCGGAGTGCGAGTTGCTCTTCCCCTATGGCCCGTGCTGCTTTGCCTCGAAGGCGGGGCAGCTTGCTGGCAACCACTTTCTGACGATCGTCGAGGGCAAGGACAAACTCCATGCGCTCGGCGCCAGCACCCTCCAGGTTGGCGCTCTGCCGATTCGCTTCGAACTGGCCTAGCGCGGCAGCGGCTGCGTCAGCCGAATCACAAAGAGCTCTGACCAATACTTGCCCGTGACCGCTACCTGCCCGCTGATCGGGTCGCGCGCAATGCCATTGAGCACCTCACCGGGTGTCGTCAGGCGTGCACGGAGCGCGCGGAGATTGACCCAGGCACGCACGCGTCCAGTCGTCGGGTCGATCAGGGCGATGCGATCGCTGTGCCGGACGTTGGCCCACAGCACGCCGTTGCGCAGTTCGAGTTCGTTGATCTGGTCGACCGCCCGTCCGTCGTCGGTCACCGTAATCGAGCGAACGACGTTGAGTGTCGTCGGGTCCAGCCAGCGGACAGTCGCCGTGCCATCGCTCGCGATCAGTTGCGTGCCATTCGTCGTTAGCCCCCACCCCACGAAGCGGTAGACGCGGCTCTGCAAGCGCACAAGCGTCTTCGGGTCGTACGTAAAGAGCCGATGATCGGTCCACGTCAGTTGCACCGCTTTCCCACCCAGCACCGTCAAGCCTTCGCCAAATAGCGAAGCTGCGAGTGGCACGCGGGCCAAGACGACGCCGGTCTGTGGATCGACGCGCCGGATCGAGGATTGCCCTTTGAGACCCGTGCTCTCGAGTAGTACGCCCTGGTACGAAACGAGGCCTTGCGTATACGCGGTCGGGTCGTGCGGATACGTGGCAAGCAACTGCCATGGCACGACCGGTGCGGCTCCAGCCGACGCAACGGTTATCCCGAGCAGGACGAGGACGAGCAGTGCGAGTCGGGCTACCACCTGCTCAACGTATCAGCGGGCAGAGAGCACAGCTGGAGCAATGCGTTCGGCCACGATCTCGATCAGCGTCGGGCGATCACCGGCAAAGGCCTTCGTGACGCACGCCACGATCTCATCCACCGTTTCGACGCGCACCGCGTTGCAGCCAAAACCTTCGGCGATCTTCAGATAGTCGTGGGCCGAGATGTCGACGCCGATGAGTGGCACGTTGAGGCGCTCCATCGAGACTTTGATCTCGCCATAGCCATGGTTCTGCCAGATCACGATCACGATCGGCAGGCCCAAATCGACGGCAGTCGCGAGTTCCTGAACCGTAAAGAGGAAGCCGCCGTCGCCGGCGAGCGCCATGACGGGCCGTTCCGGAGCACCCAACTTGGCGCCGATCGCCATCGGCATGGCCGGACCGAGCGTGCCAAAACCACCGTAGTGCAGGTGCGCGTTTGGTCGTGTGCCGCGCCACAGGTGGGCGCCGGCGTAGGCTGGCTGCGTCGAGTCGACAGCCAAGACACCGTTGTCCGGCAGTGCCTCCGCCAGCGCGTTGAGCAGCGGCTGAAACTCCTCGACGCCCTCCCACCAAGTGTTGGCCGTACGAATCGCGGCGGCGCGATCTACTCCGCCCTGATCCGTGCGTCCGCGCTCTGCAAGCGCGGCATCGAGTGCGGCCATCGTCAATGCCGCATCGCCGTGGATACCAATCGCAGCGGCACGGCGCTTCTGGAGCTGACCCGCATCGATGTCGACGCGAATCAGCGTGCCACTAAAGATGGGCGGCGCGATTGTGGGCGAGTAAAAATAATCCGTCTCGGAGAACTCTGTACCGACGGCCAGAACGACGTCGGACTGTTCGAGGGCAGCGAAGATCGAATCGATCGTGGCAGTCGTGCCGAGCGAGAGCGGGTGTGCGTCGGGCACCACACCCTTGCCTGCGATCGTCATCGTGACGGGCGCACCGAGGCGTTCTGCCAGCGCAATCGCCTCGGCCTGCGCACCGGTGGTACCACCGCCGAGCAGGATCATTGGGCTCGAAGCAGCCGCCAGCGCGTCTGCAGCCTGTGCAATCAGCGTTGTGTCGGGCTGTGGTCGCACGGAACGATCGGGCAACCGCTGATCGCCGGCCGCCGGCATCGTCAACACGTCGATCGGCACGCTGATGTGCACGGGCCGCGGGCGCTGGGAGTTGAACACCTCGTAGGCCTGCGCAAAGGCCTCGGGCAGTTCGGCAGGATCGCGCACGTCGATCGAGAGCGCGCAGATCGTGGCCATAAACGCGGGCTGATCCGGGAGGTCATGCAGCGAGCCGTGCCCCTGCTCCGCGTCTTCGGTGGCTGTACCGCTCGAAATAATCAGCATTGGTAGCGAGTCGTGGTAGGCGGTTGCAATCGCCGTCGACGCGTTCGTCAGGCCCGCACCGGTGATCAGGATGCAGACACCGGGCTTGCCGGTTACGCGCGCATAGCCAATCGCCATGTAGCCCGCGCCCTGCTCGTGCCGCGGGGTGACGGGCCGAATCGGCGAGTCGGCGAGTCCCCGGTAGTACTCGAGGGTGTGGACGCCGGGGATACCGAAGACCGTGTCCACGTCGTACTGTTCGAGCAGTCGAATTGCCGCCTCGCCACATGTCGCCATCTGCCGTCCTCCTTGGATCTCGACACAGTATTCCACTATCCGAGACGGTGATCGCGCTGCCGCCGTTCGACCACAAGTCCTGCCAAGCGAGCGCGACACCCGCGCTGGATGGCGTGGCCGACAGGTTCTGTGGCTCGCTCGGCGCCACTACCGCAGGAACGGGAGCCTATGAGGCGATGGACTTCAGCAGCAGATTCGGAGAACCAACACCGGGGTTCGTCACCTTGCCGGGCGTCGCCTGTGCGAGCAGCCGACTCGTGATCGTGGCAGGCGTCGCTGCGGTGTCGGTTTCCAAAAGCAGTGCAGCAACGCCGGCGACGTGCGGCGCGGCCATCGAGGTACCGGAGATCGTGTTCGTCGCCGTCGTAGACGTGTACCACGCCGATGTGATGGCCGTCCCTGGTGCGAAGATGTCGAGGCAGCTACCGTAATTCGAGTAGGACGCGCGAGCGTCCGTCGATGTCGTGGCACCGACAGTGATCGCAGACGGAGCGCGCGCCGGGGAATACGCGCAGGCGTCGGCATTCGAGTTGCCCGCCGCCACGACGAAGGTGACGCCGTCTGCGACAGCATTGGCGACCGCGGCGTCGAGCGACGATGAGGCGCCGCCGCCCAGGCTCATGTTCGCGACAGCCGGAACGTTGGCGGCATGGTTTTCGATGACCCAGTTGATACCCGCGATGACTCCGGACGTCGTACCTGAGCCCCTGCAGTTCAGCACGCGCACCGGAATCAGCGTCACGCCCTTGGCCACCCCATAGGTTGTTCCGCCGACCGTGCCGGCGACATGCGTGCCGTGGCCGTTGCAGTCGGAGGTTTTATAACGATCTTTAACAGCGCTATAACCCACGCCGACCCGACTGCCGAATTCCACGTGGGTGCGAAGGATGCCAGTGTCGATGATGTACGCCGTCACACCCGTGCCAGTGGCGTTATAAACGTATTGCGTGTTGAGCGGGAGGCTGGCCTGATCGATGCGGTCCAGCCCCCACGTCGCGTTGGCCTGCGTCGCCGTGATACCCACGACACGATCCGGTTCGATGCTATTCACGTTCGGATCGGCGTTCAGTCGGGCCACCTGCGCCGGGGTCAGGGTTGCCACAAAGCCGTTGATGGCATGCGTCATCACTACTTCCGGCACGACTCCTCGCCCGTGCGCCACTGCGGCAGGTCGGGCACTGTCGGCGACAGTCACGATGTAGCGGCCCGGGACGATCGACCCGATTGCGGGCTCAGAACGAGGTGCAGCTTGGGCCACGGCCGGCACCATCACCATCGCGATGATCCCGAACAGGACGAAACGGGTGACTCGTGGCATCAGAGACGACATTTCTTAAACACTGTACAACAATCACATACGCTCCAGATTGTCCAACAGATGTGCGGCATTTCCTCTGCCCCCATGCGGCCAAGAGCCCTGTCGCAGGGCGGGATCACCACCCATTAGGATGACACGATCGGCGCTGCGCCCGGATTTCCCCCTAGAGGCGCCTTGCGCATCGGAGCAACCCTTCCCCAGACCGAACTCGGCGGTGCTGCGAGTCCCCGGTAGTACTCGAGGGTATGGATGCCTAGGATACCGAAGACCGTATCCACGTCGTACTGAGGATCTGCCTGCGCCACCAGGCCGACAGCGTGCATGCGCAAGCCACCCGGCGGCAGGCGATCGTGCGTTGGCTGCGAGCCGGTGCTTCCATCGTCATTACAATGCACGTTCCTGACAACGGATCGGACTCAGCGATGCGCATCGGCGTGACACTCCCCCAGACGGAAATCGGTGGCTCTGTCGCCGATCTACGCCAGTACGCCGAGGGCGTTGAGCAGCTCGGTTATGACCATCTGCTCGCCTTTGACCACGTCGTTGGGGCCGACACCTCCGTGCACCAAAACTGGACGGGCCCGTACGATATTAACTCGACGTTCCACGAGCCGCTCGTGCTCTTCGGGTTCCTCGCGGGCATCACGAAGCTCGAGCTCGTCAACGCGATTATCATCATGCCCCAGCGCCAGACCGCCCTGGTTGCCAAGCAAGCTGCGGAGGTCGATCTATTGACCGAGGGCCGCTTCCGCTTTGGTGTTGGGCTCGGCTGGAACCACGTCGAGTTCGAGGCGCTCGGCGAGGACTTCGCGACGCGCGGCAAGCGTCTCGACGAACAGGTTCCACTGCTGCGACGCCTGTGGACCGAGCGATCCGTCACCTTCGAGGGCACGTTCGACCGCATCACTGCCGCGGGCCTCGCGCCGCTGCCGATTCAGCGCCCGATCCCGATCTGGTTTGGTGGCGGTTCTCCCCCCGCGTATCGCCGCATGGGTCGCCTGGCCGACGGCTGGTTTCCGCCCCACTCGCCGGGCCCAGAACTCGATCAGGCGCGCGCCATCATTGCGGAGTCTGCTGTCAAGGCTGGACGCGACCCCGACTCGATTGGCATGGAGGGTCTTCTCACTTGGGCGGGCAGCATCGAGGCAATCAAGGTCGAGGCAGAGCAGTGGCGGGCGCTTGGCGCCAGCCACGTGTCGATCAACACGATGGGTTCAGACATCGGTAGCGTCGATGCGCACCTCGAAGTGCTGGCCCAGGCTTTCGTCGCACTCGAAAGCATCTAGCGCTTTCCGAATTCGACCCGGCCCTCGACGGTAGGGCAACACGACCAGTAGTAGCAGCCACAGCAGTGCGGGGCACAGCGCTGGAGGCACGGAACCTATATTGATAATCACTATCAATAATGCTAGGATGCTGCCTGCGCCCACCCCTGCGTGGGCACGACCCAAAGGCAAGCAATGTTTGACCGCGCCACACGTTCGACGTCTCGAATGCCGCTGGTTGCGCTCGGCATGGCTCTCATAGCGATCAGCGTCGCGGGGTGTGGCTCGGGTTCTGACGACACATCCGTCGAAGCGACGGGCTCCTCAGCCAAAGCAACAAAAGCAGTTGTGACGTTCAGTATCCTCGATGACGTCGTGCAGAACGTGGGTGGGGAATGCGTCGAGACCACCGTGCTCGTCGGCCGCGATGGCGATACCCACGTCTATCAGCCGACGCCCGAAACCAGTGTGCAGATGGCTGAAGCAGAACTCGTTATCGCCAACGGGCTAGGCTTCGAACCGTGGCTTGATGACCTCTACTCAGCATCAGGTGCCAAGGGGACTCGCGTGACTGCGATGGAGGGCGTGACGCCCCTTACGCCCGCTGAAGAAGGCGTGGCAGCGGACGACGCCGACGAAGTTGACCCACACGCCTGGCAAAATCCCGAAAACATGCGTACCGCCACGATCACCGTGCGCGATGCGCTGATCAAAGCGAATCCCGCCTGCGCCGCTGTGATCACCGAAAACGCTGCCCGCTACGACGCCAAGCTTGTCGAGCTCAACACGGAGATCGCCACCGCCGTAGAACTGATCCAGACCACACAACGCATACTCGTCACGAACCACGATTCCCTCGGGTACTTTGCGAAGCAGTACGGATTTACCGTAGAGACAGCACTTGGCGCTTTCTCCACCGAAAGCGCCGATCCGTCGGCCGGTCGAGTCGCAGAATTAGTTGACATAATCCGAGCCTCGGGTGTCCCGGCAATCTTTGTCGAGAACACGGGAGGATCCGACCTGGTCGACCGTCTAGCGAAGGAAGCTGGAGTGGCCTTGGCGCCACCGCTCTACACCGATGCGCTTGGGCCGAAGGACAGTCCTGGTGGCACGTACATCGGCATGATGCAGTCCAACGCCGAGACAATCAGCATGTCCTTGGCGGGTGAGTAGTGGCCGGCGATCACTCTAGCCCTTGGCTCCCGTATGGTGGTCGGGGGCACGCCCACCCAATTCCTGGGACCGCAGCACTGCGGGTAACGGGGCTCAGAGTTACCTATCCAGGCCCTGTTGTGGCCGTGGACGGCGTTGATCTGACGCTGTCTCGCGGCGAGTGCCTCGCCTTGGTCGGACCGAATGGCTGTGGCAAGTCGTCTCTGCTCCGCGCGATTATCGGTGTCGTCCCGATTGCGGGTGGGACTATCTCGGTGTTCGGTAATCCGGTCGGTGCTTGCCGTCACGGAACTGCCTATCTCCCCCAGTTGAGCGAGATCGACTGGGGCTTCCCGATCAGTGTGCGCGGACTTGTGATGCAAGGGCGCGACGTACACTTGGGCTGGTTTGGTCGCCGAACGGCTGTCGACAACGCCGCCGTCGATGATGCCTTGGAACGCACGGGGATGTCCGGTTTAGCCGATCGTTCCGTGGAATCTCTGTCTGGTGGACAGCGCCAGCGCGCTCTGCTCGGCCGGGCATTGGCCCAGAATGCCGAGCTACTCCTGCTCGATGAGCCACTGACTGCGCTCGATCAGGAGAATCGCAACGCGATCACGTCTGTGATTGACGATCTGCTCGCTCGCGGAGGGGCCGTGCTGATGAGCACACACCATCTTGATGACGCGCGCGCTGCCGGGTACGGCATCGTGACAATGAACGCGGGGCGCGTAGAGCACGCAACGGCGGCGCAAACCTGATGACTTGGCTGATCGAACCGTTTTCGTACACATTCATGCGTACCGGCTTGATTGCCGCGGTGCTCATCTCGGTGTCTTGCGCCGCGGTAGGTACCCACGTAGTGGCTCGCCGCATGTCATTTCTTGGTGACGCCCTGGCGCATACGGTGCTACCGGGCATCGTGATTGCGTACATGGTCGGTGCCAGCCTGATTGTGGGTTCACTGATCTCTGCCATCGTCACGGTATTGCTGATCGCGGTTCTGACCCGAGGAAACAATGTGCGAGAAGACGCTGCGATCGGCGTCGCCTTCACCGGCATGTTCGCGCTGGGAATCTTGCTGCTGTCGACGACGAACAGCTTCCGAGACTTCAGCCATGTCCTCTTTGGCAACATCCTCGGAATTGATAACAACGATCTGATTGCGCTGACAATCATCGCGGGGGTCGTACTGATCGCTCTGATTGTCTTCCGCCGAGAATTGGAACTCACAGCCACCGATCGCACGCATGCACAAGCTATTGGCCTACGCCCCGACCTCGTGCGCATGGGGCTCCTGCTCCTACTTGCACCAGCAATCTCTGGTGGTATTCAGGCCGTTGGTGTGCTGCTCACCACCGCGCTCCTGATTACACCCGCAGCCGGCGCGTTCCTTGTCACGCGCCGTTTTCGCTCCACGGTACTCGTAGCCGTGGTGGTCGCTGTAGTGGCGAGCGTCAGCGGAATGATCATCTCGTTCCACGCCGGAGTATCGACTGGAGCCACTATCGCTCTCTGTGCCTGCGCGGGCTTTGCGGTCTGCTGGTGCGTCGCAGCTCTGCAACGGTATCGGCGCCTGCGTACGCCAACTGCACCCCCACAAACCCTCGAGCCACAGCGAGCACAACATGGATGATCAGCGCGATTGAGCTTCGCCTAGTGTCCGCCCGACCCTAGGCGGCGCGACGGCACGATCAGGATCAGCAGCCATAGGACCCACGCCCAGTCGGGGACTACTAATGCCAACGGGATCGAAGCGAAGAAGATCGCTGGCACGCCGACAGAGCGTAGTGTCAGCGGCAATCCACCGAGCACGGCGATGACCGAAATCACGGTGCCTGCTAACGCAATCGTGATGGCGTAGACCGCAAAAGCCGTGGGATTGCCGCCGTATTGGGTATACAGCTCACTTGTGAAGGGCACCAAACAAATCAAGGCGAGAAACACGAAGTTGAGCAGTACGATCTTGCTTGGAACGCGGTCAGGTAGGTGCGTAAAGACGTTGTGATGGAGCAGCCAGAAGCGCGCGATCAGGAAAAAACTGAGCGCAAAGATGCCGAGTTCGCCCAACGTGGTCTGCAGCAACGCATCGGCAAGCGACTCGCCCGGGGCGGGCTTTGGCGGGTCGATACGTAGGACCAGTAGCGTGATCGCCACCGCCATGATGCCGTCCGAGATAGCTTCGAGTCGGCTCCGCGACACCGCACTAGCCCAAGCCCCAACCGGTGTGTCGCGAGGATCCATCATACGCCGATGGTACGCACCCGACCCACGCTAGCCCATTTCGTGATGGGGTCAGACCCCATCACGAAATCCAATCCCTAGAGCCGACGCCGCTGCTCGCGGTAGATTCAGAGCGGTCGCGATACGATTGTGGCGAACGAGATGCAACTCCGGCACACTTAGTGCGCACACCAGTAAGGTAGATGCACCGTGAGCGAACCACCCAAAATCATGTCGTACAGCGTCGCCGCCTTGGCTGCCCAAGACGACGTGCGACGGGATCGCGATATCGCCGACATCCAGAGTGGTCGCCGCTCGGTTGATGAAGTTCGCCGTCAGAACGGTGGGCTGCTCGGGGCTCTCGGCAAGCCATCTATTGATCTCGGTCGCGCGCGACTTACGTGATCGACTCGTCGGACGTCCCGCCTGTCTCAGAGGCGGCGGCGCTCAATGTGATCGACCACGCTCGCCGCTGAGTTTGAGCGACTGGACGAGAACGAGAGGCCTCGCCTCGTGCTCGTGGGCGGTCAGGCCGTCTTGTTGTGACAGAAAGCGCTCGAAGTAGACGGCGATACGGAGTCGTACCTCGAAACAACGGATGACATCGACTTCGTGGTTCGAGAACTCCCCCGCTTTCGACGACGCCCGAAGATGTGGTCTATCTGAACCCCACCTCGCCACCGACTACCAACCCCGGTGCCCGCTCAGGGCGCGAGTCGCGTGACCAACTCTCCGGCTCCGGGAAGATCGCTGATGCCACCCGTTCCCAAACCCGCATACAGGCAGGCCGCCTCAACCTCCCCGACATCGCCGGCAAGCGGCTCGTGGTCGGCGTAGCGTCGGATCGAGAGAGACCCTCGGGTGAGCACGATGTCGTCTTCGCCGGGGCGCTCACCCGGCCACGGACAGCCGGCTGCTTCCCACTCGACAAAGGTGCTGTTGCGCAGGACGCGGTGCGGCCCGAACGGCCAATCCCCGTCGAAGGCGAGCGTCAGGACCGCGTCGGTGGAATCTGACTCAACCAGCCGCGCCTTATAGTCGGGATGGGCCAGGCTCTCCCGCGTGGCGACGAAGCGCGTACCGAGCATCGCCGCCCGTGCACCCTGGTCGATGACCCTGCGAACGTCGTCGCGGAACGTCAGCCCACCCGCTGCGATGACGGGAACCGAGCCTGCCCGGGCGAGCACGTCGGGCAGAAGCTGCGCGAGCGGCGTCGACGACTGCACGTGTCCGCCCGCCTCGACGCCCTGGGCGATCAACGCGTCGACCCCGTCGTCCACGAGCGCGTCAACCGCGGCGCCGTTGCCGACTTGGACGACCACGCGCGCACCAGCCGCCTGGCAGCGACGTACGCGTTCGGCTCCCGGATGACCCCACGAGAACGTAATGATGGGCACTGCCTCCTCGAGCAGCGCGTCGAGCTGGTCGTCGATCGGAAACCGCAGCACCAGATTGCAACCGAACAGGCCCGACGACTGCTCTCGCACCTGCGCCACCGTCTCGCGAAGCGCCGCCGGCGTGGCCCACGTCCCTGCCAGCAACCCCAAGCCGCCCGCCTCCGCGACGGCCGCGACGAGATCGGGACCGGCACACGCGCCGATCGGCGCCTGCACGATGGGGACCCGGAGCCCGAACGTATCGACGAAGGAGGCCACGACCACAGTGTCGCACCGGCGAGGGCCGCAGACAACCAGAGCAGGTAGTGGGTGCACAATGGGGGTGATCCGACGCCCGGATTCGAACCGCGGACCCCATCAGATTAGCGCTCACCCCGTCAGATTAGACGTCAGCCGATCGAGAAGAGGTGGGGCCAATTTCGGTGCGCACGGTGGGGCCAGAATAGCTTGACATTCCCAGAATCGAAGAGACATTGACGATACTGCCTGACCTGTTCGGAAGCATTGCTCGAACGGCAACCGCCATTCCCATCATCGGCCCCACAGCGAGTGTGCCAAGTCCAGAACGAATGTGGTTCTCGTCTGCTTCGTGGGCTCCGCCTTGTATGTCTACCGCCGCATTGTTGACCCACGCTTCGAGGACCCCCAACGAATCCGCTGCGTCAGCTGCCCGCTGATGATCATCTCACTCCTCGATTGACCCGACGATCGGTTCCAGACCAACGTCACGGGCAGCCGCAGATCGCTCGCCTCGAAGACGGCGGCCACAACCCGTCGCTGGACACCATGACGCGCCTCTGCGACACACTCGGGCTGGAACTGGCACTGACGATCGGCCCCAAGCAGACCGAGCGACGCGCCGTACCCAAGGCACTCCAGCGCGGCGTCCACGACGCGACCGACCAGATCGTGATCGGCGTGCGGGAGCGCTGAAGGCCCGCTTCCGCTCGAGGAGCGGCCTCTGCGATGCGAACAGGGACCGCCTGTCTGCCGTCAGGACGTGGCGTCAACCTCGAGCGTGTCGTTGGCTGCCTGCCTCCGCTCGAGCACGTGCGGGAAGACGCTCGGCGTTACTCGTCTGCGAGCGCGATCACTTCACGCCGGAATGGGATCCGGTCGCGATCGGCCATGGCCGGATCGTCAAGCTCCTCCGCGTAGCGGCGACCGTCCCAGACCGCGGCTGCGATCGTGCCGGGCGCGAGCGCATCGCCGACGGCGCGTACCGTCGGACCGCCGTCGGCCGCAGCCAGCGCCGTCGCGAGCTCGTCGTCGGGCAGGCGGGCGGTCAGCAGCACGACCGCATCCGCCGACACGGTCAGCGGACGTCCGGTGTAGACACACGCAAACTCGATGCTGCCGGAGCCGCCCGCGGTCAGTGCCTGCGACAGCACGATCTCGACGCCCGCCTCGACGAGCCGGGCGTGGATGCGGTGCTGCTCCATCGTGTGTTCCGCCCACGCGGAGACGCGAACCTCGGGCGTGACGAGCGTGACGCTGCGGCCCGCCGCTGCGAGCTGCTCGGCGAGGACTCCGCCGAGGTAGTAGTGATCATCGTCGTAGACGACGACGCGCTCGCCGACCGGCTGGTTGCCGCGCAGCAGAGCATCTGGCGTGAGCACCTCGATGCCAGCCCCGAATGACACAGGGCGGAGCGTCGCGCGCCCCAGCCCATCCGCCCGCCAGTGGCAGCCCGTCGCGACCGCGACGTGGTCGAACTCGTAGCCGAGAATCTCCTCGGCAGTGACCCTGCTGCCGCGCGCGATCTCCACGTTTGAGAGGCGCTCGAGCTGTCCGAGGCGATAGTCGACAACGCGTATCCACGCGGCGAGCCCGGGTAGCCGCGCCTCGCGCGCCACGCGCCCACCGAGCTCGTCGCCGGCCTCTGCCAGGACCACGTCGTAGCCGCGCCGCCCGAGCGACATCGCCGCCTCGAGGCCAGCCGGCCCCGCCCCGACGACGAGCACTTTCGCGTCGCTGCCTTGCGGGCGGATGCGCTCGGGGTGCCAGCCGCGCCGCCACTCCTCCCCCATGCTCGGGTTCTGGGTGCAGCGGATCGACGTCATCGTGTAATCGCCCGTCACGCACATGTTGCAGCCGATGCACTCACGGATGTCTTCCCAGCGTCCCTCCTCGATCTTCTTCGGCAGGAACGGGTCGGCGATCGATGGTCGGGCCGCGCCGATCATGTCGAGCACGCCGTCCTGGATCATCCGCACCATCGTGTCGGGCGACGTAAAGCGCCCGACACCAATGACAGGCTTCGTCGTCAGCGCCTTGAGGCCGCGGACGTATTCCTCCTGCGTGCCCTCGGGCCCGAACCGCGATGTCAGCGAGTCGAAGTCCCAGTCGCCGACCATCAGGTCCCAGACGTCGGGGATCTCGCCAATGATGCCGAAGATCTGCTCGATCTCTGCGCGCTCCAACCCGGCCTCGCCGATCAGCTCGTCGACGCAGAGGCGACACGCCACCGCGACGCGACCAGCAGCGACCTCGATCGTGTCTTCGAGCACCTCGCGCAGCAGGCGCGTGCGGTTCTCGATCGAGCCGCCGTACTCGTCGGTGCGCGTGTTGTAACGGCGCGACAGGAAGTGCTGCAGCACCGTCAGGCCATGGCCGGCGTAGACGTAGACGAGGTCGTAGCCCGCCGCGATCGCGCGCTCGACGCCCTGGCGGTGCCAACGGCGCAGATCGGCAATGTCTTCGAGCGTCATCGCGCGCGACTGCACCGGGTGGGTGCCCACAACGGGCAGCGCAACCGGGCCCATCGGCGGCTGGCGCACCTCGAGGTTCGCAGCCGTCATGCCCGAGTAGACGAGTTCGCAGCCTGCCAGCGCACCATGCGCGTGGACGCGCTCGACGAGCCGCGCGTGCATCGGAATGTCGGCATCGTCGATCAGGTGCCCTTCGATGTACGGCGCCGTGTCACTCGACCAGTGGAACTCGACCTCTTCCGTGCAGACGACGGACCAGCCACCCTCAGCCTTGACGCCCCGCATCTCGGCGTGCGCGGTCGGGCGTGCATATCCCATGCCGTTGCAGTGCGGCACCTGAAAGAACCGGTTGCGGGCTGTCACCGGTCCGAGCTGGACGGGTTGGAAGAGGATGTCGTAGCGGGGATCTCGCGTCATGCAGGTGATACTAACGACATCCTGACTGGGCAGTCAGAGCGCGAGCCGCGCAGACCGCGAATTGCGCCGACCGACCCTCAGTCCTCGTCGTCGAACACTTCCGTGTTGTGCCGCCAGTACCTGTGGTAGTCCGACTTGCACGGCAGCCGGCCGATCTTGATGCTGGCGGAGATCTCATGCATGCGTCGGATTGCCTCGTCGGCGTCCTCGATCAGCGGGGCCCGGTAGTCCGGCGATTTCTTCTGGCCTGAATGGCTCGGTATCAAGATCGGCGTACTCGTCAACGTCTGCACGCAGAAACACCATCCCCTCAGGCGTTGACTGCGTCGATCCATCGCCGAGCAGCTGTCGCATTGGAGTCGCCTTTCTCGTCTGGATCTCCCTTGCCTTCTAGTAGAACGATCAAAACCGCTCCGTAGGCGGATAACAAAATCAGCCGCTAGCGGTAGGTGGTCCCCATCTACACGTACGGAACCCCGAGGAACAGGCGATGATCCTCGACCCACGCTTGCACCGGAGCATCAGCAGAGTCGAGTATCACGCAAATCTTGTGTTCGAGACCGGAGTCACAGACCGCATGGGATAGATAGCTTCTGGTTCTTGCACGCACTTGTCCATCGGTGAAGAAGTGTTGAGTCCGTCTGTCTTTCTCATCGAGTGTTACGCGTTGCAGTATCGTCACCGGTATCGTTCGACTGCTGTTTCTCATGCTTGCTGCGGTTTTCACCGTTGCTGGGTGTGGAGGTTCTACGGCACCGACGGTAGTGCCCGCGAGTTCACGACCAGCATCGACACCCGCCAGCCCGCGACCCACATCATCCGCGGTCCACGCCAGGTTGGAAAGTCAACGGGGCTGAAAGTTCTGATCCGCGATCTTCTGGAAGCGCGACCAGACACGGCCCGATCGGTCATCTATCTGAATCTCGACCTGCTTGAGGATCAGCCCGTCCAGGAGCTGGCAACGACGATTATGCGAGCGAAGGATCTCGCGGCAGCCGGCGAAGCGCCGTGCCTTCTCCTACTTGACGAGGTGACCGTGATCCCGAAATGGGCGCGCGCGGTCAAGGCTGTTTGGGACGGCGGTGTGACCCGGCACGATTGCGTCGTCTGCACCGGCTCCTCTGCGATCGACCTCGCATCGCAACAGCTCGAAGCCCTGCCGGGCCGCCGACAGGCCGGGCAGGACCATCTCCTCCTTCCCCAGTCGTTCGCCGGCTTCGCACGGGCACTCGATGCGACGATACCCGCTGCTCCTAGGCTGACGATCGCCCAGATGCTTTCCCCTGACGGCCGAGCAGTGATTGAGGAACACCGTGCGCACCTTCCCGTCCTGCGGCGAATGCTGGATCGATACCTCGTGTTTGGCGGGCTTCCGATCAGTATTGGTGCTGCAGCGAGCGGCCAGCTTGTGCCGTCCATCGAGGTCCAACGTGTCGTGTGGGATTCCGTTAGCCGCGAGGTCCGCAAGCGCGGCGCGAGTGACCCGGCGCTACGCGCGCTCCTTGAACGCGTGATCCGATCACTCGCCTCGAAGACAAGTTGGCCGACGCTCGCGCGCGAAATGGACATGGCGCTTGGCGGGCGTAAGGTCCCGCCAGATCCGCGCTCCGTGCACGGCTACATCGAGTTCCTCTGCCAGTGCTACGAGCTAATGACTATCTACTTTTGGAAGTCGAACGGTGGAGCAAATGATCTAAGCCGCGACAAGAAGCTCTATTTCTCCGATCCGTTGCTGCAGGCCGTTGTGCGTGAGCGGACGCCCGGCCTTCAACTCGACGTTCCGGCGAGTGTTGAAAACGCGTTCGCGCTACATCTGTACCGCCGCTACAAGTCAGCGAATCGGCAGGCCGACGGGTTCCACGACCCGGATGCAGTACACGCGTATGAGACGCAAACGCCCCGCGAGATCGATTTCATCTGCGGACCTCGCGATCAGCCAGAGCTCGCTGAGGTCAAGTTCCAGCGCGGCGCGTCCCTCGCCGCAGCACTGCCGATACGCCGAGCTTTCCCCGGCCGACCCGGATTCGTCGCGTCGATCGACACGCTCGAATTCGACGGTGACGTCGCCATAATCCCCGCCGCCCTTGCACTATGGGCGCTGGGGTAAGGCCAGTCCTAACCGAGTGGAACTTTCGACGCCGCTCGGCTGACGCGAAGGGCTATGCGACCACTCACCAGACCTACAAGGGCCGCGGGCGGCCGTAGCGCGACCGCGCCACCAATGTCAGACAGAGCAGCAGGAGCGCGCCGGCCAGGATCAGACCAAGATGCTCAAGCATCAGATCCACGACAGCGATAACGGGTGCGCCCGGGCTGCCGAGCAGCTCCTCACCGAGCCCAACCATGCCCAAAAGCCCGATGCCTAGTGCCGCAACCGCCGAGACCAAGGTAATCACGAAGTTGTAGCGGCGCCGGCGAGCGGCATCGCCTTCTGCCCAGCGGTAGGCGTGATGCATGGCAATGCCATTGGCGGTGTCGAGTGTGACCATTCCGGCGGTGAACAACACCGGGAATAGCATCAGCGCGTACCAGGGGAGGTTGGCCACGGTCGCGCCCACTAGGACAAACAGACCGACGGTTGTTGCAGTGTCGAACCCGAGGCCAAAAAGCACTCCGACCACGTACATGCGCGGGGCCGCAGAGATACGAGAGATCACTGGGGCCAACAGTGCCGTCAGCATCCCCAGCGGCCCGCCGTGCGTATGTGCGCCGTCGGTGACACGGATGATTTGCACTGCTCGCCTCAGATTTGCAACACCGAGAACGATCAGAAACAAGATCGAAAACGTTGCCCCCCACACGCCCAGGCTGTGCAACAGACCCGAGCCTTCAGACGACATTTCCCGGCGCAGGAACTCGAAACCGACCGCCAATAATGCGACTGTGACGATCACGACTGAGGAATGCCCCAGCGCGAACCAGAACCCGACCGTCGCTGAGGGCACGTTTCTCGCATTCAACTCGCGCACGGTCGTGTCGATCGCGGCAATGTGATCGGCGTCGAGGGTATGCCGAAGGCCAACCACGTAGGCGGCGAACCCCATGCCCGCCAAAGCCAGGCCCTGTTCGGGCAGAAAGACGAGACACAACACCATCAGGATCAGGGCCAGGACATACAGGCACGTTACGGGAACCGCCAGGCGCGCCACCGTTCTGACGAGACTCACGCGAAGTCCATTTCCCAACTGACCGGTGCATCGACGGTAACGACCGCGGTTGCTGATGATTGGGTCGGTATTTGGGCGAACACCAACGTGTCCGCAATCCCCTCCAACAGGCCTATGCAGAACTGAATCGCGGTCCGCAGCCTCTCCCCATCGAGCGCGGCCATCCGCACAGCAATCCCCGCATCTGACGGAAGCACGATTGCCGACGCATACGCGCCCGACAAAGATTCCACTTGCAGGGAGACCTCTTTGATGGTGCTCGCCGCGGTGACGGGGCTGCCGGGTGCGATCAGATACACGGTGCCAAAGGCGCGGTACTGGGCGGCGAGGGGCGGCAGGGACCGCATTCCTTGCACTTCCGCACTGAGCGCTGTACCAACCCCATCGCTGGCGAACCGATGATGAACGCGCACGTCGGTCAGCAGTTCGCCAAAATTCGAAGCGGTCACCGTCGGATGCAGCACGACCGAATCCGAGAACAGCAATGCGCCCCCGTGCTCGACCCAGGCCTCGCTGCGTTGATGTAGCCGGGCGCTGGGAAATAGCGTGCGCAGCTCCGGGCGGTAATGCAAGAAGGCCCCGCTCTGCACGCGCAGCATGCACGATTCTGTGACGCCGGGGCGGTCGGAGGCCCCGGTCACAATGATCGCTCCCTGGCCCCGCACTTCAACACGCGCGCCGCTACATACAGTCAGGCTCTGATTGACGCAATCGCGCCCGATCAGCCCGCCGCTGACGGTCTGCACAATCAACATGGCGGCAGAGCGGTCGCCGTCGACTGCGAACGCGTGCCCCATGGTGAACGGCCAGCGATACAGCCTGCGGCGTAGCACTGACCGCCCATGAACGAGCGCG
The DNA here is from genome assembly GCA_038911065.1 of Gaiellales bacterium. Taxonomy (GTDB): domain Bacteria; phylum Actinomycetota; class Thermoleophilia; order Gaiellales; family F1-60-MAGs149; genus F1-60-MAGs149. The sequence continues at coordinate 27,442 of JBCKBR010000016.1, forward strand.
AATTCTAGGTCGAGATCTAGCGACAGTACGTCTGGCTCTGTCACTGGAACAACACGTCATCTCTGAGCACCTGGACCAGCGCGTCGATGCCCTCCCCCGACCGCGCATTAGTGGTCACCACGGGTCGCCCGTCACGCACGTCGACCGCCTCCGCGAACATCTGTTCCAGATTCGCGCCCACGTACGGCGCCAAATCAACTTTGTTGATGACGAGCAGGTCCGCCCGCAATACGCCCGGACCGCGTTTGCGGGGAATGTCGTCGCCGCCGGCGACATCGATCACAAACAGCCAGTAGTCGACGAGATCGCGAGAAAACGTGGACGCCAGATTGTCGCCGCCGCTCTCGATCAGGATCACTGCGGTGTCAGGAAAGTCTCGCTCCAACTGATCGGCAGCGGCCACGTTAAGAGACGGATCCTCCCGAATCACCGTGTGCGGGCAACCGCCCGCCTCCACCGCACGCACCCGCTCTGGGTCGATCAGCCCGGAGCGCTGAAGGCGCTCGGCATCCTCTTTTGTGACGAGGTCATTGGTGATCACTGCCAGCGGAATGCTGAGATCGGCGAACGCTGAGATCAGTCGCTCCACGATCATCGTTTTCCCCGAACCGACGGGTCCTCCGATACCAATTCGGGCGGCGCTCATCGCAGTAAGAACTTGCGAGAAAACGGTACAGATAGTGCGGCCGGGCCGTGCAGCAGCACCCCGTCTGCACGCACGTCGAAGGTTCTGGGGTCGACGTCTATTTCGGGCAACGTCGAATTGCGCACCATGTCGCTCTTGCGCAGCTGCCGGGTCGACGTGATCTGTACGGTGCGCTTGCGCAGCCCGAGCCGCTCAGTCACCCCGGCGTTGACCGCGAGTGCCGACATGAAGTTGATGCCCAGCTCGGCGGGAGCCAACCCCAGCGAACCCCAGTTGGCGCGTTGCAGCACCGGCTCGGAGAGGGACATGCTGCCCGCGGCATCGCCCATTGCCGCCCACGCCACAAAGCCGGATTTGATCACCATCGACGGTTTGACGCCAAAAGATTTGCGGGGCCAGAGCACGATGTCGGCTACCTTGCCAACTTCCAGCGACCCGATATGCGCATCGATCCCGACCGCAATCGCGGGATTGATCGTGTACTTCGCGACGTATCGTTTGACGCGTTCGTTATCGGCTCGCGTCGTGGTCTCCTCGGCCAGCCGCCCGACGCGATCTTTCATCACCGCGGCCAACTGCCAACAGTTGGCTACGTTCTCGGCCAGGCGCCCCATGCCCTGGGTATCACTGCCGAAAATCGAGATTGCACCGGAGTCGTGCAGATAATCCTCCGCGATCATCGTCTGTGGCCGAATGCGGGCTTCTGCGAAGGCTACGTCCTCGGGCGCCAACGGGTTCAACTGGTGCACGATCATCGTCATCGGCACCCCCTCCTCCAGCGCGTAGGGCGTAAACGGGTTGCTGGGGTTGGTCGATGCCGGAATCACATTGTCGAAGCCCACGACGCGCAAAATGTCGGGGGCGTGGCCACCGCCGGCCCCTTCCACGTGGTACATGTGAATCGTACGATCACCAATGGCGGCCATCGTGGTTTCGACGAAGCCAAACTCGTTGATCGAGTCGGTGTGCAGGTGCACTGCAAAATCGTTGCGATCTGCCGCTCGCAGCGACTGGTCAATAACGGCTGGGGAGGCACCGAAGTCTTCGTGAATCTTGATGGCGCCCGCGCCAGCGGCGACGGACGCTTCGACGGACTCGGCGACGGACGCGCCACGACCGAACGACAGGAAATTGAGACACGAAAACTCAGCGGCCTGCAGAAACCGCCCGAGGTTATTCGTGTTACCGGATCCCACCTCAAAGCCCAGCCCGGGCGAGCCACCAATGATGGTGGTCGTGCCAGTGGCGAGCGCGTGGTCCGATTGTTCCGGTGAGATCAGATGGGCGTGTGATTCGATCGCTCCGGCCGTCACGATGCAGCCTTCGGCCTGGATCGGGGTCGTCGTGTGACCCACGATCAGATCGGGATGCACGCCGGGCATCACGTCGGGATTGCCAGCTTTTCCAATGCCCACGATCAAACCGTTGCGAATGCCGATGTCGGCCTTCACGATGCCCAGCACGGCGTCGATAATGGTGGCATTGCAGATCACGAAGTCCAGTTCTCCGGAGGCCGACGTGCTGGTGGGCCGATAGCCTTCACCGTCGCGCATGCTCTTGCCCGCGCCGGACAGCAACTCATAGCCGTAGCGGGTGTAGTCGTGTTCGATTTCGATCAGTAGATCTGAGTCGGCGAGGCGCACGAGGTCCCCCGTCGTGGGGCCGAAGATACGAGCGTAGGCTGCGCGATCGAGAGTGGTCATTGTGCCTCGCTAACAGGTGTGTCGTTCAGGAAATAACCTTGCGATTCGGCCCGCGCAAAGGCGGCCTGCCGCACTGCTTCGTCGTCGAGCGCACCGTCGACTAGGCCGGCGAAGCCCTGCACAACCCGGTCGCCGCCGATCGCTACCAGTTCAACGACGGTGGCAATGCCCGGTTCGAAGCGCACCCCACCGCCAGAGTGGATGGCCAACTTGCGACCCCAGGACGCAGCGCGGTCGAACTGCAGAGCGCTGTTCGCCTCAAAGAAATGCGAGTGGCTGCGTACCTGAATGTCGCGATCGCCCATGTTCAGCACACGCAGCGTTACCGTCGGTGCGTCATCGAACAGTTGGATCGGTTCGTCACTGGTCAGGATCTCGCCGGCAATGCGCTCGTCCTTCCCCGCTGCGATCGGATCAAAAATCGCGATCATCTTGGTGCCCTCTTCGAACGACGCATCGACGGCAATCAGGCGCACCATCGACGCGACGCCAGGCATCACTTGGTCGGCCCGCAGCAGCGAGCCAGCCATGTTCCGAATCTCCGCGTAGGGCATGTCGCGGCGCGCGGCCAACAGCACCTCGTCCGAAATGTAGGCAACCGCTTCCGGGTGGCTGAGCAGCACGCCTTGGGCCAGATTTCGTCGCGCAAACTCCGCCGCCGTGAAGATCGTCAGGCGTTCAAGTTCTGTGGGGGTAAGGTTCATTGGCTGGTCTCTCTTTCGTGGCTAGGCGTGCACATCACGTTGCAAACAATCGGGCGGAGTTGCCCGTGCGACGCGCGGCCGCAATCTCGGACAACGTCGAAAAACTGATCGGCTCGTCAATCACCGAGGTGTCGTCAAGCAGGTTGCCGAGCACGGGAACGAGCGAGGCCAGTACCCGTTGGATGGCGAGGTGGCCGACGATGCCAAGCCGCAGGGCGGCACCGGTCAGCCCACTGACCAGGTGCCAGGCGCTGACCGTTTCGGCCAGTCGCAGGTCCAGGCCGATGCCATGAAACCCGACCGCCTGCACCACCGTCAGATGGCCGGGGCAAGAACCCGCCAGCACGCTTTCCCAATACGCCGCACACTCGGCTTGGTCCAATTTGGCGAACGTACTCAGCAGCCCGGCTCCTGCCCGCCGAGAGCCGGACCGCAGCCGGTCGACCGTCGTCATGCTCTCGATGATATTGTCGAGTTGCACGGCCATTGCCGCCGACGGCGCCGCATAGTAGCGGTGCAGAAACACGCGGTCAAAGGTCTGCCAGCGAAATAACAACTGCTCTTCCACTGCCGCCACCAGGTCGGCTTCATCGCTGACGTGCCCATCCAGATAGCTGGATTCCAGACCGGACGAGAAGGCAAAGCCACCCGTCGGAAATGCCGAATCGGCGATGCGGATAGCCGCGAAGATCGAGGCCGAGTCAGTCGACAACATCAACGTCGCCACCGTCGAGAAGTTCCTGGATTCGTGCCAAATAATCGGCGGACGCCGCCTCCAGGGAAACCTCCAGTACGTCCCCGTCGAAGTTGGACTTCCAATGCAGGTGCCCGGCCGTAAACCCCAGCCGCAGCGCCGCTGGCACACCTGTCGCACGCAAAAACAGGCGCCGGGGAGCGCCCGCACGCACCACCACCGCACCATCGTCGGAAAGCAGGATCACAGCACCATCAACCAGCGACTGATCCCGTGGAATCGACAGGCCATATTCCTGACCGGCCTCCGAGGTGACCCGCAGACGCTTGCGCATCAGGTCGTCCTCATTCAGGTAGACATAATCCACCGCCTGGTGGTGACGCAGAACATGCAGTCGCTCAGCGATGTCAGAGTCGGACTCATGCCCAATCAGGCCCGTCAACGAGATCATCACTATTACTCCGAAGTCGCAGGGGCGTGGATGGAATCAGATGGTCAGTGTGACACCGTGGCCATCTTCGCATAGGGGGTAGGTGAGTTCAAGTGGTCGTCGCCGCCTCGCGTACCCGGCATCGCGCTCCTCGCCGCGAAAATCGTTTCACACGCCCGGCAGAGCTGGGCATCGTCAGCAGCGATCGCAAAGCGGGTGACTGAATAGACGTAGTCGCGAGCTGTTTCAGTGGGTGTCAATGGGGACATAAACAGACGATATATCGGTGACGTCTTTGCGTCTAGTATGCGATCCTGACGGGTGTGATCGGACTCGGCGGCTCCCCGCCCGCGTAGTACCGATACCCATGCGAGCGAGACGGGTATTCTCGATGGTGTGTTGCGCGTTGGGGTATCGTCAGCAGCCGTGAAGCGTCCGTCATGCAACCCCGATGGGACCCGCTGGCGAACGCCAACCGCCTTCAAAACGTGGCCGATTCGACATTAGGAGTCCCCGCGATCCGAGTGCGGGATCAACTGCGGGATCAACTGTGGGATCATCTCACTACGACGGAGTCCGACAGAGACGTCCTGAGTCGCTCATCAATGCCCACAACACCAGGCCTGGAGGCGATTCCCCAGAGCCGACGCGCGGATTCGAACCGCGGACCCCTTCATTTACGAGTGAAGGCGCCGTGAGAGCACAATTGGCTTCAATGCTGGCGCAATGCTCCGGAGCAGGAGTGTGTGGGAACAATTGCGGGATCAACGCTCACGTGCCTCCGCTCTTCTCTCGGCGAATGACTCTTGACCAGAGGGAGCCTTGGGTGACGGACACCACAGCAAGCGAACGTGGGCGCACACTATTCGTTACAATGCGTACATGGTTGGTGTGTGTCCTAGGGGTGTTTTGGTGAAGAGTGGCTTGTTTGGGCGCGCCGATTGTTTGGTTGTGGACAGAGATCCCGTCGCGTTGTCATCGTTGCGGAGTGTAAGTATTGGCTTAGTAGTGATGCTGCTGCTCGGCGATAACCACTCCCTGTTTGCTCGGATGCTGCATGACGCTTAGTGCTCGCACTACCACGCGTGTCGGCAGGTGTTCTCTGATCGCCTTGGCTGGTCTGATCGGGGCGTTCGCGCTTTGGTTCGGGCTGTTTGGTGGTTTGAGTATCCCAGTCGCAGCAGCTAACCCCTCGTACTCCTGGGCCACCCAGGTTGGTGGGACGAGTAGTGACGTCGCATTTGGCGTTTCGGCACTTGCGAATGGTTCAAGCATCATCACCGGATACTTCGAAGGTACTGCCACCTTCGGAGCCACGAGTCTCATAAGCGCTGGGTTACATGACACGTTTACTGCGAAAGTCAATGCTGATGGCACCTACGCCTGGGCCACCAAGGCTGGTGGGACGGGTTATGACATCGCATGGGGCGTTTCGGCACTTGCGAATGGTTCGAGCATCATCACCGGAGGTTTCGAAGGTACTGCCACCTTCGGAAGCACGACCCTCACAAGCGCTGGGCTATACGACACGTTCACCGCGAAGGTCAATGCTGATGGCACCTACGCCTGGGCCACCCAGGCTGGTGGGACGGGTAGTGACGAAGCACGGGGCGTCTCCGCATTCTCGGATGGTTCGAGCATCATCACCGGACGTTTCGATGGTACTGCGACCTTCGGAGCCACGACCCTCACAAGCGCTGGGTCAGCCGACACCTTCACCGCGAAGGTCAATGCTGATGGCACCTACGCCTGGGCCACCAAGGCTGGTGGGACGGATTGGGACATGGCATTTGACGTTTCGGCACTTGCGGATGGTTCGAGCATCATCACCGGAAACTTCTGGGGTACTGCGACCTTCGGAACCACGAGCCTCACAAGTAGCGCTGGGTCACTTGACATCTTCACCGCGAAGGTCAACGCTGATGGCACCTACGCCTGGGCCACCAAGGCTGGTGGGACGGGTAGTGACTACGCATATGGCGTTTCGGCACTTGCGGATGGCTCGAGCATCATCACCGGAGGTTTCCCTGGTACTGCGACCTTCGGAGCCACGAGCCTCACAAGCGCTGGGTCAAACGACACCTTCACCGCGAAGGTCAACGCTGATGGCACCTATGCCTGGGCCATTCAGGGTGGTGGGACGGGTAGTGACGAAGCAATGGGCGTTTCGGCACTCTCGGATGGTTCGAGCATCATCACCGGGTACTTCAATGGCACCGCGACCTTCGGAACCACGAGCCTCACAAGCGCTGGGTTAGCCGACACCTTCACCGCGAAGGTCAATGCTGATGGCACCTATGCCTGGGCCATTCGGGGTGGTGGGACGAGTCATGACTCCGCATCTGGCGTCTCCGCACTTGCGGATGGTTCGAGCATCATC
>JBCKBR010000017.1:0-33967 GCA_038911065.1 Gaiellales bacterium
CGATCTCCAGGTGTTATCCGCCGCAGAGGTTTGGCTGGTCCACGTGATGCCCGCCGCCCCCAGCGAAGTTGTGGGCATGACCAGCACCCCAAGCGCCCCGATCAGCGAGACGCATGCAATCAGCAGCCACCGCAGGCGAGTCACGTGCAGACGCTGCCCGCGCGTCTGGGGGTGGAGGTCTGCTGATGCAGGGGACCAGGTGTACACGTGAACGGGCCTTTCCAGTGGCTACCGGCTGTTGGCGTTGGCGCATCCGGCGCAGATCCCCCACCACACTACCCGATACGCAGGCATGCAGCAAGACATCGTGATTTCGTGATGGAGCCTGACCCCATCACGAAATCGAGCCTGACCCCAAACGGAAATCGCCTAGCGCTGCGCGAGCACGTCGACGATGATTGGCTCGGCCTGCGCCATGTCCTCGTCAGAGCCGATCGTGATGCGGATCTGTGTCGGTGAGCCGAAACCGTTGAGTGGTCGCACGATTACGCCACGCTCCATCAAGGCGTCTGCTGTCGTCTGCGCGTCGGGCACGTCGATGGTCAGAAAGTTCGCGACACCGATCGCCTTGACGCCAATAGCGGCGAGCTTGCTGCGTAGCGATTCGCGCCGCACCGCATTCTCTTGCGCGCGACGCTCGATGTCGCCCGTCGCCTGTGCCGAGGCGATCGCAGCACTCAGCGCAGCAGTATTGACATCGAATGGGCCACGCACACGGACGGTGGCGTCGACGATCCACGCGGGCGCGGCCATCCAGCCGACGCGCAGGCCTGCGAGGCCGTGGATCTTCGAAAAGGTGTGCAGGACCGCAACGCGCGAGTGTCCGGCCTTGACGTACTCCTCAATCGCATTCGGATAGTCGTCCTCGAGTACGTACTCGGCATACGCCTCGTCGATGACACAGACGACATGCTCGGGGAGGGCGTCGATAAAGGCGCGCAGCTCGTCGCGCGTGACGTACGTCCCCGTCGGATTGTTGGGGTTGCAGACGTAGATGAGGCTCGTGGTGGGGGTGATCGCCGCCAGCATCGCATCGAGATCGTGCTTGTTGTCTTTGAGTGGCACCATGATCGCGTTGGCGAGCTGCTTCTGGGCGGTCAGTGCGTAGGTGACGAAGGCGGGCCAGGCGAAGACGACATCGGCGCCGGGGCCGAGGAATGCCGAGGCGAGATAGCTGATCATCATGTCGGCACCGGGACTCACGCTGACCTGGTCGGGCGCGAGGCCATGCTGGCGGGCGAGTAGTTCGATCAGTTCGGTCGAGTCGGGATAGCGGTACGCCTCGGCCGCGTTGTCTGCCAACGCCGCAAGTGCCGCAGGTACCGGTGGTTCTGCGCCCTCATTCGACGAGAGCTTGATGATCGGCACTCCTGCGGGGACACCAGCCGATGCGCCGGGTGCATAGATCTCGAGTCCATGCACGTGCTCGCGCAGGCGGACGTCGGCCGGTGCGCCGGGGATTCGAGGGTCACTCATGTGCGGCAGCGTATCCGGCGTTGAGATGGAGTGTCACCTTTCGTGTATCATCAAGTTGTTTCTTGATGGAGGTAGACGTGGCCGCTGCTCGCGAAAAGTTCGCATCCCAAGCTGATCCGGAAGTGCTCGCCGGCATGCGCGAACTCGCGGCTTCAGAGGGTCGCCAACTCCAAGCGGTGATGGAAGACGCCATGCGCGAGTATCTCGATCGGCGCGCCAGCGATCGTCCGCGCCCCCAGGTGATGGAGGCGTTGGTCCAGAGCATCGCGGAGTTCGACACGCTCTACGCGCGCCTGGCTAAGTGACGCGGCGCGACATCGATTACATCACGACTATGGATGCGCTGTTCATCCACCGTGTTTTGCTCGCCAAATACGGTGGGAGCGAGGGGCTGCGTGATCCCGGCGCATTGGAGTCAGCGTTGGTCCGGCCACAGATGGGCTACTACGCAGACATCGTGGAGGAGGCCGCAGCGCTGTTGGAGAGCATCGCCATCAATTATCCGTTCATTGACGGTAACAAGCGTGCCGCGTTCGGTGTGGTCGACGCGTTCCTTCGCATCAACGGTCATCGCCTGACGTGCACGAGTGACGAGGCGTACACCTTCATGATCGATCTTTTTGAGGCGAACCGCTTCCGATTCGAGCACCTCGAGCCCTGGTTGCGATCTGTTATCACGCTGACATAGAACGCGATCTTCACTAGGCTTCACGGATGACTGACTCCCTCATCCTCTACGAGCGCCGTGGCCCGTCTGCGTGGATCACGCTCAATCGTCCCAAAAAACTCAATGCGATGACGGACGCGTTGGTCGACCAGTTGGAGGCCGCGCTCGATCGTGCCGAGGCCGACGATGAGGTCCGCATTGTTGTGCTGCGTGGCGCGGGGCGCGCGTTTTGTGCGGGCTACGACCTCGAGCAGGAGGCGCATGAGGGCGAGCCGTCGATCACCGAGTGGCACGAACTGCTCTCGCGCGATGTTGAGGTGACGATGAAGTTGTGGGCGCTTTCGAAGCCGACGATTGCCGCCGTGCATGGCTGGTGTTTGGCGGGGGGGATGGAGGTCGCGATGGCCTGCGACCTGCTGATCTGCACGGACGATGCCCGCTTTGGTGAGCCCGAGGTGCGGTTCGGATCGGGCCCTGTGACGCTCCTGATGCCATACGTCCTTGGCGAGCGCCGCACGCGCGAACTATTGTTGACGGGCGACTCGATCGACGCGGCGACGGCGCTCGCTTGGGGCCTCGCCAATCGTGTCGTTCCGGCCGATCAGCTCGAGGCCGAGGTGCAGGAGTGGGTCGCACGCATCGCACCGACGCCGCTGCGGGTTCTGCAATTGACGAAGCAGGCGCTCAATCGCGCGCAGAAGGCGATGGGTCTGCTCGAGGCCGTCGAGGCGAATCTTGATCTGTCCGCCATGCTCAATGGTGCGCAGACGCCGGAGCAGCAGGCGTTCTACGAGCTCGTCCGTACGCAGGGTCTGAAGGCCGCGCTCGCCTGGCGTGACCAGCGCTACGGCGAGATCCTCGGCCAGCTCGGGCAGGGGTAGTCCGGGGCGAAGACGATTTCCCTGAAGCACTGGACAAAGGGGCCGGGGCGACCCGCGCACGCGATCAGCACATCGAGGCGACCAAATTTTGCGGTGATTTCGGTGATCGCTGCTGCGCTGCCACGCTCGTCTGTTACATCAAATTGGATAGCCGTGCCGGTACCTGCACTCGCTAACAGCTGATCGCCTCCTGTTTCAACCTCGGGAGTTTCCGATGACCTGTTTCGGTGTCAGCGCGGCGACCCGCAACGTGCTGGCAGCGACGACGATCGCCGACTGTCTGGCGCGCGAACAAGAGGCCGCCGCCGGGCCGATGTACTACATCTAAGGCCGCTGGCATCGAACTTAGCGCACGGCGCTCGCCTGCTGGTACGATTTGATACTTATAGGTTGCACGGGAGATCACTACATGATGAGCAATTCGTCTGCAGGCCGTATTACGCAAAAGTTCCTTCTGGCGCTGACGACGGCCTGTTTGGCCGGCGCCCTGTTTGCAGGTAGCGCATCGGCCCGCGCCGTCGCTTGGTCTGGCGTGGCGATGTACTCCGGTGAAACTCTCACGCCGGTTCCCCAGACGTTGCACCTTTCGGTCACTAATGGAAGGGTCAAGGTCAAAAGCTTGCAGGTGATCATGGCCTGCACCGGCGACATTTCTAGCTCTGAGATTGCGTTTTGGGTGACGAACGGGCCGACCGTCAGCCTAGTTCGCAACCGCTTCAGCTTTCCGAACACTTTCACAGTCGTAAATGGGGGGCGGCGTGGCGTGGTGCGATTGAGTGGGATTCTGCGCTCCAATGGCACTGGCACAGCATTGGCGCAAGTCTCAACTGAGACACGCAACGATGGGGGCGGGGTTGAGAATTGTGCAGCGCGCGTGAATTTCGGCCGGATAATCCGCGGCCCGAGCTGAATCACCGCCTCGCCTGCAACGGACAAAGGGGTCTGACCCCCTGTCCACCACCAGCGGGTTATGACCCGATCGGAGTGGGCGGTGCCGGATTCGAACCGGCGACCCCCTGCGTGTAAAGCAGGTGCTCTAACCAGCTGAGCTAACCGCCCGCCGAGCAGGGTACGCGACCTAAGGGTCAGCCCGCACGACACCCTTCCAGACCGTTCTGTTCGGCTCGATCGCGATCGTCGCCTTCGCGTGGGCCGTGCACGTCGTCGAGCGTCGCATTCCACCACGTTGGGGCGGTTGGCGTCAGGTCGCGCGAGCCGAGTCCTAGCGCTTTTCGAGCAGCTCGTCCCACGAGCAGAGTTTGATGCGCGGCCGGCCGTGGGGCTCGCCGCGATCGCGCTCGTGCGCGTCGATCGATTCCCAATGGGCGTACTCGATCGCTTCGGGGCGATGGTCGGCAACAAGCGCTTCGGCGGCCTCGAGGGTTGGCGACGGGGGCTCGTTGAGGCGGCCTGCGGCGAGATCGGCGAGTAGTGCACCTGCGGTCTCGACGCCATCCTTCTTGTTCGTACCGATCACGCCGCTCGGGCCGCGTTTGATCCAGCCCGTGCAATAGACGCCGGTGACGGGCTGGCCTGTCGCGTCAAGCGCGCGTCCTTTGGCGTGGGGGATCACACAGCGCTTGTCGTCAAAGGGCACGCCGTCGACGGGTAGGCCGCGATAGCCGACGCTGCGCAGCACGAGACCACAGGCAATCGTTTCGGTTTCCTCGGTCGCAACGGCACGAATCGTTCCGTCGTCAGAGCGCTCGAGACGGTTGCGCACCATCACGATCTCCTCGACCTGTCCGTCGCCGCGGATTTCGAGTGGCGACAACAGGTAGCGCATCGTGATACTGCGGGGCTTGTCGGTGCGGCTGCGCTGCGCGTACTCGAGCAGCGTCTCGACGTTGCGCTGCTCCGCCAGGCTGGCAGCGGCGAAGTCGACTTGGCTGAGGGCGTCGAGCGCAGCCTCCGCCGGATCGACGACGACGTCGGCAATCTGCAGCTCTCCGAGCTCGAGCAGTTCGGGATTGGTATAGGAGGCCTGCAGCGGTCCGCGGCGACCGGCGATCACGACGTCGCGAATTGTCGACGCCGCAAAGTGCTTGAGCGCATGATCACCCGTGTCGGTCGGAGCGAGCTCCTCGGGTGCGAGCACCAGCATCCGCGCGAGATCGACGGCGACATTGCCGTTGCCGATCACAACGGCGCGATCGACCTGCAGGTTTGGGTCGAGGTCGTAGAAGTCGGGGTGGCCGTTGTACCAGGCGACGAACGCGGTGGCGGGGATCGAGCCCGGTAGGTCCTCACCCGGGATGCCCATGCGACGGTCGGCCTGCGCGCCATACGCGTAGATGACCGCGTCGTAGTGCTCCATCAGCTGCGCATGCGAGATGTCCCGACCAATCTCGACATTGCCGAACAGGCGAAAGCCTGGCTTGGCAGCAATCTTCTCGAAGACCTTCGAGACGGACTTGATCTTCGGATGGTCGGGTGCGACGCCAGCACGCACAAGGCCCCACGGGGTGGGCAGCCGGTCGTAGAGATCGACTTCGACGGGCGCCTCGGCGTCAAGCAAGTGCCCGGCCGCGTAGAACCCGGCCGGGCCGGCACCAACGACGGCGACGCGAGCAGAACGATTCAACATACCTGCAAGGTAGCGCGGGGCTAGGCGGCTACGCGCAGCGGCTGCACAGCGAACGCGGGCTCGTAGGCATGCAGTTCGGAGCCATGCTGGCGCAGCCAGAGGTGCGCGTCGTGCCAATCGGGGCGTAGCGTCTCGACCTCGGCCCAGAACTTCGCGCTGTGATTGAGGTGACGCAGGTGACAGAGCTCGTGGACGACGACGTAATCAAGAATCGGGAATGGCGCGAGCATCAGCCGCCAGGACAGCGAGATGGTGCCCGTGCGACTGCAGGAGCCCCAACGCGACGTGCCATCAGCGATCCGCAGCGTCGTCGGGTGTGGCTCGGGAAGGTCGGCGATCAATGCCTGCGCAACGCGTCGCGTCTGCTCGCGGTACCAGCGCTCAACCATGCGCTCCGCATCTTGGAGGTCGGGTGCCGCCACCGTGACACTCTGGTCCGTGCTCATCACCCGGGCACGCGGCGCCTGCTTGAGCGTCAGCGGCAACGCCGTGCCATGCCGCCAGACGACATCGGCGCGCTCGAGTCCGAGGGCGCGCTGCTCGAGGCGCTCGGACTGGCGCGCGATCCACTCGCGGTGCGTGGCGATCAGTTCGCGTCCGGTGCTCTCGCCGCCACGTGCGGGTAGCACGAGCTCGACACCGCGGCCCGCCTTCGCGACGAGTCGGACGCGCCGGGCGCGTGGCGATCGCCGCACGGCAACGCGCACGCCATCAACGTCGAGAACCTCCACACCACACAGCATTCCGATCGTGTCGGACGCCGTCCTGCCAACCGGTGTGCGCGGTGTGTGTCGCAGCCTGCTCGCGGATGAAGAAGTCGAGTGCGAAGGCTCGGTCCGACAGCAGTGAATTGGTCCGTGTTTTGCATCAGGTTTCCAGAGGTCCTGGAAGGATCATTTGATGCCGAAAAGATTGCAGTACACGAATCAGTTTAAGGATCAGGCTGTTCGGTTTGTGTTCGAGTCGATCAAGCCGACCGAGTCGCGCATGGAGGCGTGCCGACGACGTGCTTGGAAGGTGAGCGTGAAGGAGGTGACGCTCTACAACTGGGTGAAAGCTGCCACCCCAGTGGTAGGTAAAGGGTCGGCTCGTTCGACGCAGCCAGATTCGATCGATGAACTGCGGGTGCAAGTTGCGATACTCAAAAAAGAGCATCGGGAGCTCGCTCGGGCGAATCAAATTTTGAAAACGGCAGCAAGTTTTTTCGGGGCGGAGTTCGACCGTCAATCAAACAGGTGACCGCGTTGGTGGTCGCCTATCGCGACACTTTCGGGCTCGAGCCGATCTGCCGTGTTTTGCAGGTTTCCCCTAGTGCGGTGCGTTCTCGGCTGGCCCGGCCGGTCTCGGCAGATGAGATATGTGACGAATCATTGAAAGCGAAGATGCTCGGGTTGTTCAACGATAATCATCGGGTTTACGGGCGACCCAAAATCAAAGTGGTATTGCGGCGCGAGCACGGCCTGATCGTCGGCAAAGCCCGTGTTGCTCGGTTGATGGGCGCGTCGAGGGCGGCCTGCGCCATATCGTGCAGGCCATTCTGATCCATGAACACGTCGTAAGCATGCGTTGTGACGGCGAACGCTATCGGGACCGCGAAATCAAGTTGGCCATTTCCGCGAGGCTCTCGAACTTCCCGCCTACTAATGCCACAGACGTCGCGTCGATGTCGCCGTGCCAGAGGATCATTGGCGTGGAAGGTTTCACGTCTCAGGCAACCCTTGGCGCAGAGGGGTCGCCATCGAGGGCGCGCCCGGCGTTCGGTACGTACGGCGAGAGGCCAAGCGCGAGCAGGATCGATCGAGCTGTCGCGGTGGCCGCCGTGATTACAGGCACCCCGAGCAAGTCCTCAACGGTTTGCACTACGGGAAGGCTCGGCATCTGCACGCAGGCCGAAAGGACGATCGCGTCGACGCGGGTGGTGCCCAAGTTTTTGGCAATCTCAATCAGGCCGGTGGGGTCAAGTTGACCGACCTTGATGTTGTCGGACACCTCAAGCGCTACCAACTCGGAGACCTCGAAGCCCTCGCCGTGCATATAGTCGGCCACCTGCTCGGCCAGCGGCCGCATGTACGGAGTGATCAGGGTGATGCGCTTGGCCTCGAGAGCATTCAACGTGTCGACCAAGGCGCCGGCGCTTGAAACTACTGGTGGCTGGCGAGGCGCGTCCTTGAGTGCGTTCTCGAGTTGGTCTCTAACCGCACAGTGTGCACCTGAACCTCGGCACATCACTGCGACAAGGCACGCGTAGGCGATCACTTCAACCGGTGCATCGGCGAGTACGCGAGCGGGGACGTCAGACGCCTCGACCATCCGGTTGAGCTCCTCGGGCGTGACCTGGCTCATCTGTACTCGCGCCGAGTGCCATGTGAAAGTCTCGCCTGTATCCGCTCCACGCCACCTAAACATCTCCGGGAGTTCCGTCTCCATTGTTGTGTTGGAGCTCGGAACGATCAATCCGATGCGGTGGTGCATCAGGACTCTCCTTCGGTGATTATGCGGACGATGCCATCGTCTCCATTGACTTCGATGAGCTGACCTGTCGAGATCATTTGAGTTGCAAAGCCGGTGCCGACGACTGCTGGCAAGCCATACTCACGGGACACGATCGCAGTGTGCGCCATGATTCCGCCGATATCCGACACTACGGCGCCGATCCGCGCCCCATTGAATGGCCGAGAATGACGGGACGGTCAAGCGCCAGCGAGTCGCAGAGAACGCGCGTGTCCTCAACATAGTCGGCGAGTTGGTACCCGCTAGGCGGTGTGTCGGAGAGGCCGCGCCCTCGCACGTCGCGGACGACTACTCGCGCCAGATCGATAAGCCACTTTGCGACGAAAGCCCATGTTGGCGCCGGACGTGTGATGCCGGGGAGCACGACAATATCGATCGGACCATTTCCGAAGATCAACGAGTGAAGGCGGACGCCGTTATTCTCGACCCACGCACTCGTCCCACCGAACGCCGCAAGCCCGGGTACCAGTCGGTCAATGAGTTGTGCGCGCGATTCGTTATTCATGGCGTATTGATGTCCGCCACGCCGGTCTCGACATACTCAATGGCGTCAGCAAGGGTGATCACGTCGCCGTATTTGGCGTCAATATCGAACAGGTTCGCGTCGTGTGGCACCTGCGCCCGATCGCCGACGGCATCGCGCACGACGAGAACGGCGAAGTTTTCCTGGACGGCATCGACGGCGGAAGCACGGACACATCCACTTGTTGTCGCACCACAGATTAGGACGGTATCGATCTCTGCGGCACGGAGTTGCTCGGCCAGGTCGGTCCCAAAGAAGCCGGATGCGCCCTTCTTGACTAGCAGGGGCTCATTGGGAAGATGCCCGAGTCTCGGATCAAGGTCAACGAGTTCTGTCCCGGCTGCTAGCACCGCGAGTCCTGGTACCTTCCGAAGCCAGGCGAGAGTTTGAGCGTCGCTCGGTTCGTAGGCGATTGTCGTGAAGAAGACTGCTATGCCTGCGGCTCGAGCGACGTCGAGTAGCACGCGCGCCGCGAGAACCGGATTCGTTAGATCGCTACCGGTCGAGAACTGTGGCTCAGTAAAGCCGCGCGAAAAATCGATGACCACAACTGCGGGGCGTATCCCGCGCGGAGTGGCAGCACCAAAACCCGCTCGCGCATAGACCGCATTGACTATTGCCGCTGTTTCGTGATCCGCCTTTGTCACGGACTCCCCTTGCAATCTCACACTGGATTAGAGCATACATGTGTGGAAATGTTCTTCAAATCGTAAATGTGAACCGCCCCGGGTTTTGTGGAGACACAATCCTTTTGAGAGGATTGTGTCTCCACAAAACCCGGGGCGGTTCACGGACATCGCTATAGAAGGTCATCGCTGATCTTGACGAAAAGATCCTCAAGACAGCGGAGGCACTTCTGTTTGGAAGTGCCGTGGATCCTGACACCTGTCGATCGCTGATTGATCGGTACACGCAAGACAAGGACTTGACGGAGAACCAGTTGCTCCAGCAAGATGCCTCCATCCCCGACATGAAAGTGCGCATTGCCTTCGCCAGCAAGACGCTGACTGACGTGCCACGCGTTTGGAACCACGTTCCAGCTCAGAAGCGAGCAGGGTTTGCGAAGGCCATGTACCCCGATGGTCGTCAGTACACGCATGGAGTGTTTGGAGCCACCACAACCCCTTGGCACATCAGGGTTCTTGGTACTTCCGAGCCTACGGAAGAAAAAATGGTACCCCCAACGGGATTCGAACCCGTGTTACCGCCGTGAAAGGGCGGGGGCCTAGGCCGCTAGCCGATGGGGGCCCGCGGGGCGCAGAATACCGATTCGCGGACAATCGGCGGCGCAATCCGGATCTGTCCGGCTACCAACGTAGCCTGTCGGAAGATGGATCGCTCTGAACGGCTCACCGGAAACTCCGACACAGCACTCGAGGTTTGTCGGATGTGTCCATCGAAGCTGGTGCAACCCGTGCAGTGGCGACAACTCGGTGATGACCTTTGGGAAATCGACCTACGCTGTCCGGACTGTGGCAGCACGAGCCGGGAGTGCGTGCCCAAGGAGGCCGTGGCGCGCTACGACCAGGCGATGCGTCGCGCGCGTGTCTCGCTGGAGCGGCACCTCGAAGCGATCGAACGCGTGGATTCGGGCACGGACCGCGCACCGTACGGTGATCCGGCGCCCGACTTGCGGATCCTGCCGGAAGACCCCGGCCCCGCGGCCGCCGCCGCGTAGGGGCGTTCGATGACCGACCTCGCCGGCCGTTACCGCCTCGAGTCTGCGCTTGGGCGCGGCGGCACGGGAGAGGTGTTTCGGGCCCGCGACCTCCGCTTGGATCGTGTCGTGGCCGTCAAAATGCTGCATCCGTGGGTCGCGACGGACGAGGATGCACGGCGGCGGTTTCGGCGCGAGGCAACGACGCTCGCCCAATTGCGACACCCGAATATTGTGCAGGTGCTCGACTTCGACGATGCCCTACCGACACCGTTTCTCGTGCAGGAGCATTGCGGCGGCGGCACGCTCGTGCGGCGAACCTCGGAGGCGCCGCTGCCCTGGCCCGAGGTGGCTGCGATCGGGCTCGCGATCGCGCGGGGACTCGCGCATGCGCATGCCAGTGGCGTGACGCACCGCGACCTCAAGCCCGGCAACGTCCTCTATGGCGACGATGGGCAGATCCGCGTTGCCGACTTTGGGCTTGCCGACGTGTTGCGGCGCGATGTCAACGAGGTCACGCTGCAAGGCGATGGCGATGGTGTGCTCGTCGGCAGCCCCGAGTATTGGGCACCCGAGCAGGCGGCGGGGCTTGCCGTCACCGAGCGCGCCGACATGTACGCGCTCGGCTGCATCCTCTACGAGCTTGCCACTGGGGCGCTGCCGTTCGAAGGGCCGGATCGCATCGAGGTCGGCGCGCGCCGCATGCACGAGGACCCGCCGCTGCCAACACAGCTCGTCCCGGAGTTGCCGCCCGCTGCAGAGGCGCTGATCATGTCACTGCTGACACGTGCGCCGGAGCGCCGACCACGCGCCGAGGACGTGGCGCGCATGCTGGCCGGAGACGTGCCGATTCTGCCCGAGCACGATGCGGCGGAGACGACGCGAATCGCGATGGAAGACATCCCGCCGACGCTGCTCGCGCCTGACGACGACCGGCCACGCGAAGGTGTGCGCGGCGGCGGCATGCGGGTCGGTGCGCTACTGCTGGCGATCGGCGTACTGTTCGCCGGAGTGGGGATCGCAGCCGGCGCCAGCATCACGCGGCAGGGCATCACACCCGATCGACCGCTTGGGCGCGTCGCTGCAGCGGCGGGTCTCAGTATCGCCATTGGTGCGATCTTTATCTGCCTTGCGCTCGCCGTCGTCGCCCTGTGGGCGACGCGCAACCGCGACCGCGCTCAGGTGCGCACTGCGGGCTTTTTCTTGGCCGTTTTTGCAGTGATCACGGCAGCACTCGCTGCTGGCACGATCGTGTGGACCGCGAATGCGTGGATCACGGTCGGCGTCAGTGCGCTGTGGAGAGGTGTCCAGTAAACATCAGTATCGATCAGGAACTTTTTCGCACGGCGTTTGTCGCGGTCAACGAACAAGGCAAGACGCCAGCGGGTTGGACGCGCGCGCCGTGGACACCCGAGTTGCGCGCCGCCGAACAGGTCGTTATCGACGCGGCGGTCGCTGGCGGTCTGGTCGCGGAGCACGACCCGGCTGGCAACCTCTGGTTGACCGACCCGCAGGCCCCGGCGGAGGGACTCGTGGTGGCGGGCTCGCACCTCGACACCGTTCCGTGCGGTGGCGCGTTTGATGGAGCGTTGGGCGTCGTCGGCGGGCTGGTCGCCGTGCTCGCGCTGCGCGCCGCGGGCGTACCCGGAGCGGAACGACTGGCTGTCATCTCGTTTGCCGACGAGGAGGGCTCGCGCTTCAACACACCATGCTTCGGGTCGCGCACGATGGTCGGCATGTTCGGCGATGACGTTGCTGATAGTCAAGATCAGGACGGCATCTCGATTCGCGACGTGGGCCCCAAGCGGCCGGCCGATGCGGCTGGCTTGCAGCGGCGTATCGGGTGCTACCTCGAGATCCACGTCGAACAGGGCATCGCGCTCGACCCGGCCGACACGTCGCTTGGTGTTGCGACGCGCCTGTCCGCGCGTGGCCGCTGGGAGTGGTCGGTAACGGGCGAGGCGAACCACGCCGGTACGACACCGATGATCGGGCGCCGCGATGCGCTCGTACGCGCCGCCGAGTTCGTCTTGGCAACCCAGCACGAAGCCGAGGCGCGATCCGGCGCGGTGGCGACGATTGGACGGGTCACGCCCGAGCCAGGCGGCACAAACGTCATCCCGGGCCGCGTCTATGGCACGCTCGATGCGCGCGCGCTCGACAATGCAACGCGCGATGGTGTCGTGGATGCGCTGCGTGCGGGCTTCCCCGACTTCACGATCGAGCATCGCTCCACCGACGACGTTGCCATCTTCGATGGCGGTCTCATCGCAGACTTGCATGCGAGTGCGAGCGAGCTTGGTATTTCCACGATGGACCTGCCGTCGTACGCGGGGCACGACGCTGGCACACTCGCACTCGCGGGCGTGCCGAGCGTGATGCTCTTCACCCGGAGCCCGAATGGCATGAGTCATAACCCGGCCGAGCACTCCGATGAGTCCGTCTGTCTCGAGGCGGTCGCGGTCCTCGCGGCCGCCATGGCGCGCCGACTCGGATGATTACGCGAGCGCCGAACGATCGATTCGACCAAGGTCGGCTTGGGTGTGGCATATTGAGAGCATGCTGAATTCCAGAACCGCGCGTCGCTTCGTGTCCGTCATCACCCTCGTCCTCGTCGTCGGGCTCACGACGGCAGCCTGCGGTTCCGATTCCATCCGCGGCGCGCTGGGGCAAAACGATCACGACATGGGAGCGATGGGGCAAGACGGTGCGACAGAGATGATGGGAACGGGGCGGGACGCCGACGTCATGTTCGTGCAGCAGATGATCCCGCACCACCAGCAGGCAGTGGTGATGGCGGATCTCGCGCTCGACCCGACGCACCAGGCCAGCCCCGCCGTGCAGGAGCTTGCGCGAGGCATCAAGGCAGCGCAGACGACCGAGATAGCAGACATGCAATCGTGGCTCAAGGAGTGGGGCGTTGACGACACGAGCGGGGACATGGGCATGGATCACGGTGACATGGGGGATGAGAGCATGGGGATGGGCATGGGGATGATGAGCGATGCCGAGATGACGAAGCTCGAGAGCGCTCAGGGCGCCGACTTCGACCGGCTCTGGCTCGAGGGCATGGTCGTGCATCACAATGGTGCACTGACGATGGCTGCGGGCATGGGCGGGAGCGGAGACGACGCGCGCGTGCAGACGCTGATCACGAACATCGAACAGTCGCAGACCGCTGAGATCGCCGAGATGCGGAAACTCCTCGCGCAGTAGACGCGTCAAGGGCAGGCGGCTCGCGACCTGAGCGGACATATTGGGCCCGGGCCCACCATGTCCGCACCTCTTTTCCTGTATTGATGCGGCTTTGCGCGATCGGGCGTGAGGTTTTAAGCCAATCTGGCGCGGACATGGTGGGCCCGGGCCCAATATGTCCGCACCCCGCTACCCTGCAGCCATGCCACGCATCGCGAACTCCCCCGCCATCCCCTCCGAGGGCTGGGCCGTCCTGCATCTCGTCTTCGCGATCGATGGCGATCGCAACGCGACCGTCGATGTCGCCGCTGCCCAAGCACTCGTCGACGCATTCCTCGCGGAGCAAGACGCGCAACTGATTGCCTTTAGCGTGGTCGGTGCGGGTGGCGACTTCGGGCTCGTCCTCGTACACCCCGACCTCGCACGCCTACACGCACTCCATCGCGACTTGCTGCGCACCGAGCTCGGCGACGTCCTCGTCGAGCTACCCGAACAGAGCATCGTCTCGATCACCGAGGCCAGCGAATACCTCAATCCGGATAACCCGAACGTCGCGGAGCTCCGCGAAGGGCGCCTGCACCCACGCAACCTGCCCGGCACACGCATGATCTGCATCTACCCGATGAGCAAGAGTCGAGAGGTCGGCGCGAACTGGTACGCGCAAGACTTCGACGAGCGCCGCCGCCTGATGGGCGGGCATGGACGGCTTGGCTCGACGTTCGCCGGCCGCGTGTCGCAGATGATCACCGCCGCCACCGGCCTCAGCGACTGGGAGTGGCAGGTCACCCTCTTCGCCGAAGACCCGAAGGCGATCAAAGACATCGTCTACGAGATGCGCTACGACGAGGCCTCCGCCATCTACGGCATCTTCGGCCCATTCACGATCGGCCTGACAGCACCCTTCGCCGACGCACTGCGCGAGGCCGGGCTGACCATCGCGTGACTCAGATCGACGCTCGACCCCACTCGGTCAAATCGATCACAAACCGTGCGTTCACAATGCGCGTCCCCGGACGAGATGCACGGGGCGGCGCCCGGGCTGACACGCAGCCGGCGCACCGCTTGCTGGGCTAGGCTGCCTACCTATGAGCACCCAGTTCATCTACACCATGCACCGCGTCGAGAAGTTCTACGGCCCGGAAAAGCACGTCCTCAAGAACATCTCGCTGTCCTTCATCCCCGGCGCCAAGATCGGCGTGCTGGGAGCGAACGGCTCAGGTAAGTCGACGCTGCTGAAGATCATGGCGGGCATCGAGGAGACGTCGAGCGGTGACGTCAAGCTCGCGCCGGGCGCCACCGTCGGCTACCTCTCGCAAGAGCCCGACCTCGACGAGTCGAAGGATGTCCGCGGCAACGTCGAGGATGGCCTCGCCGAGCTGCGCGACATGCTCAAACGCTTCGAAGAGCTCTCGATGAAGTTCGCAGAACCGATGAGCGATGACGAGATGACGGCGCTGCTCGAAGAGCAAGGCCGCGTGCAAGACCAGATCGACAAGGCCGACGCCTGGGATATGGATCGTCGACTCGACATCGCGATGGACGCGCTGCGCCTACCGCCAGGCGATGCCGAGGTCTCGAAACTATCCGGTGGTGAGCGCCGCCGCGTCGCACTCTGCCGCCTATTGCTATCGAGTCCCGACCTGCTCCTGCTCGACGAGCCAACAAACCACCTCGACGCCGAATCCGTCGCCTGGCTCGAGCGCTTCCTGCACGACTACGCCGGCTGCGTGATCGCCGTCACCCATGATCGCTACTTCCTCGACAACGTGGCGGGTTGGATCCTCGAACTCGACCGCGGACAAGGCCTGCCGTTCGAAGGCAACTATTCGTCATGGCTCGTGCAGAAGCTGGCACGTCTGAAGATCGAAGAGAAGCAGGAGACCGCGCGCCAGCGCACGCTCGCCCGCGAGCTCGAATGGGTACAAGCCAGCCCAAAGGCGCGCCAGGCCAAGTCCAAGGCCCGCGTCGATGCGTACGAGAAGATGCTGGCAGAAGAGCAGAACGTCAAGCTCGATTCGGTCGAGATCCACATCCCCGCTGGTCCACGGCTTGGCGACGTTGTTGTCAATGCCGAGCACCTGCAGAAGGCGTTCGGCGACAAGCTCCTGATCGAGGACCTCAACTTCTCGCTGCCACCCGGCGGCATCGTTGGCATCATCGGGCCGAACGGCGCCGGCAAGACGACGCTGTTTCGCATGATCGCCGGCGAGGAGTCCGTCGACAGTGGCACGCTGACGATTGGCGAAACAGTCCAGATCGCCTACGTCGACCAGAGCCGTGCCTCGCTCGATCCGGAGAAGAACGTCTGGGAAGAAATCTCCGGTGGCCTCGACCTGATCAATGTCGGTAAGCGCGAGATCAACTCGCGCGCCTACACCGCCTCCTTCAACTTCAAGGGGGCAGACCAGCAGAAGACCGTTGGCAAGCTGTCCGGGGGCGAACGCAATCGCGTCCACCTCGCGAAGCTGCTCAAGAGTGGTGGCAACCTGCTGCTCCTCGACGAGCCAACCAACGATCTTGATGTCGATACGCTGCGCGCGCTCGAGGTCGCACTCAACGACTTCGCGGGCTGCGCCGTCGTGATCACCCATGATCGCTGGTTCCTCGATCGTGTCGCTACGCACATCCTCGCCTTCGAGGGCGACTCGCAAGTGACCTGGTTCGAAGGCTCGTACGCCGAGTACGAAGAGCATCGTCGCAAGCAACTCGGTGCCGACGCAGACACGCCGCATCGGATCAAGTACAAGCCGCTCTCGCGCACCTAGTCGGCGACGAGCGTCCTTTGTAACGCTCGCTCGACCGCCTCGTAACTGTGGCGCTTCGAACGGCGCGTACTACCGGATAGTCACGAACCGCGACGTCCGCGTTTTCGAGCCAATAACGTTCGCGATGGTGAACCGGCAGGAGATCCGCCTCCCCCTGTCTATCCTCGTCACTCGATAGCGCGACGTTGTTTTGCCTTTGATCGGCCTGCCGCCCCGCAGCCACTG
The DNA here is from genome assembly GCA_038911065.1 of Gaiellales bacterium. Lineage (GTDB taxonomy): Bacteria > Actinomycetota > Thermoleophilia > Gaiellales > F1-60-MAGs149 > F1-60-MAGs149. The sequence continues at coordinate 16,488 of JBCKBR010000017.1, forward strand.
GTAGGTCTTCTTGGCGGCTGGGTAGGCGACGAAGGTTGGCGTGACGACGGTGAGGATCTTGCCGGGTGTCGGCGTGCCCTTCAATGTGGCCCTGGTCGGCGCGAGTAGTGGTGCGAACGCGGCCGTTCCCGATCCGATGGCATTCGTCGAGGTAACGACGACTCCAACCTGTTTACCGATGAGGTCGCGAGTGAGCACGAAGCTGGCGGATGTTGCGCCAGCAATCGCTGCAGCGCGCGCCGTCCACTGGTACGTGAGAGCACTCGCCCACGGATCGTCCGAGGTAGCTGTGGCGGTCAGGGTCGAGCCGGCCTTCAGCGAGCCAGACAGGGTGACGGCTGCGATCGGCGCGCGTGTTGGCGTGGGCGTCCCCGTCCAGTTGACGGCGCCTCCAGTGCCTGCCAGGAGTATCGATTGGACGCGTACAGACAACGGGCCAGGCGTCGTGACTACTGCCTGCATCGTCGGCGTCGTGATTGCTGGCACCTCCCTGCCACCGATTGTTGCCGTGTAGCCCGTCAAGCTCCACCACGACGATGCCAAACTGCTCGTGTCCGTCCACGTTGTCGTCACCTCTGGTCCAGCGTTGGTGACACTGACAAGGGCGGGTGTCGTAGCCGTCGCGAGGATCCACGGCAACACAGAAGTGAGCCGCGTGTAGACGCCAGGACTGTCTGACTGACCGCAGCCGTCCCCCCAGCTGGTGTCGCCAATCAGCGTTCTGGTGCCGTCGATCAGGGCGGTGATGGGTCCTCCCGAGTCGCCTTGGCAGGAGTCGGTGACAGGGGTGTCGCCGGGACCGCTGGCACAAAACATCAATGCGTCGATGTAAAGCGCCCCATACGCTGACGGTGCCGCGCAGATCCCGGCGGCGCGCAGTATGATCAACGCTTCCTGCAGTGCATCGAAGAAGTGGGTCGGCACCGGATCCGAGCCAAGAGGGTAGGGGCTCGTACTGCCCCAGCCGGCAATGCTCAGCGTCGAACCATCTGCCGGCATGTTCGCGTCCGTCACGAGTGGCATCGGAGTGGCGGTCAAAGCTGTGCCGAGAATCAGCAAGGCCACGTCGTAGCCGGAGACGGCACCGGTATAGAGTGGGTTGGCGTAGATGGCTGTAACGGGGAGACGATCGACCGGCTGAATCGCGCTCAGCGTTCGTGCTCCAACCGCAACGTTGATCGAGGTCGCGGCGATCGTGCGTCCACCGCTTACAACACAGTGTGCAGCCGTGAGGACCACGCGTGGAGCAATCAGCGTGCCCCCGCAAAACCGGGCCAGAGACGGATCGAGCTGATTCGAGCGTAATAATACAGCGATGTTTGGCCAGGCACCCGCGACGGCGTCTGTGCCCCCGATAATCTGCGTCTGAACTGCTCCCGTTGCACCTTGAGCAGCCGCTGCCGGTGGCGAAGCGATCGTGCTTCCAATCAGGGTGACGACACCTATCAACACCATCAGCAGCAGACGGGAACGCATGGGCCCAGTTTAGATGAGGTAATTCATGAGCAACATGCGTGTGTTAGGCCTTACCGATCAGGTCGACCAGTCCTGGCAGGTGCCGCTCGCACAGCGCCGGTAATGGTGCGTGCTCAACTTCGTACGTGATCGCTGCGATGCCGTTGTCGGACGCCCAGTCGCGCAGCGCGCCCGGCGTCGGACTGCCAATATCGGGCTGTACCGTCAGGTTCGCGGCAGCCGCGAGGCGCTGCACGATCTCTGGATCCGCCGCGGGGGTCGGGGCGATCAGCTCGAGCGGGCTGTGGAGATCGAGGATCAGCTCGGGATCGAGACGCTTGATCAGATCGATGATCGCTTGCGTCTCCGGCTCGGATCCCGCACTGACTCCGGGTAGTGAGCGATTCGTGCGATGCTCGCGTTTGCGGTGTTGCGTGCCGGGTGGGTAGGTGAAGGACTCCTCGGGGAGCCAGGTGGTGGAGGGGAAGTTGCGGTTGATATCGACGCCAGCGGCATTCTGCCGAACGCCGGCGAGCATGCCGTCGGGATTCGCGCAGGGCAGGATCGCCCAGGCCGTGTCGCCGCCATCGACGCGCTCCAGGAGGCGGCGCGCGAGGAGCAGCGTCTCGGGCTCCTCGCCATGCATGCCCGCGATCAGCAGGCCATGGATGATCGGTGTGTGCGTGGGCTCGTAGACGATCAGCGGCAGGCCGCCGCGCGATGTGCCGATCTCAACTGGGGTCCAACCTGCAGCGATCTCCATGCGCTCTGGGTGATAGCAGTCCGGTGGGCGTGCAGGCTGCGTTAGCAGACGCCAGCGGCTTCGGCCTGCGTCAGCGGAGAGAGCGACCACGTTGTCGGCAGCGATTGCACCTGCGGCGAGACGTTGAGAGTTGCGTTCCCCGTCGAGCTGGTGACGGGGCCGCTCAAGACTGAGGTCGGGATCGAACCGGATAGCGTCGGCCCGCTGGTGACCTGGGCGTAGCCGCCCACGAGCACATCGAGATACGAGCTTTCGCTAAATGTGCCATCAGCAGAAACCGCAGTTGATGCAGGGGGCGTGAACCCGAAGCCGACCGATGTGTCATTCGCGGCGCTCAAGCCAATGCTGTACCAGTTCGGCTGTGCATAGCCGGAGCCCCAGAAAGTGAGGCAGATCAGCGCCTCGTTCCCGCCCACCCACTGTTCGAAGCCGACTGGTGGGGCCGGAGGTGCGGGCGGACAGGCCGTGAACTCGCCGGTCATCGAATTCATGCACATACCTCTACCAACGGTGACGAAACCGTTGAACCCTGGGAACTGACGTGTCGACGTTCCGAGGCGGCGCCCATTTGCTGTCGATGCCTCGCGCCCGAGCGTTGCACGCACGCGGACGCGCTTCGGATTTCCGAGCGCGACTGCGTTTGCCGCGGGAATACGAATGTGAAAGTAGACCAGACGGCCGCGGTCGGCAGACGCGCCAAGAAGCGTCGTGTCCGTTGCCGTGATCCGGTGATTCCCATTGATTAGCGTGACGGTAAGAATGCCGCGCGAGCGCGCGTCGGGCAATCCTTTCGCTGTATGAGCGTTTTTGGTGTAGTCGGCAACGCCGGTGACTACCCACGCGCCCTTAGCGGTGCGCCAGGCGTTGATGTCCTTCAGTTGTGGTGCCTTGGCGGCGGCGATGCTCGGGACGACGAGGAGCGCGGCGATCGTCAGCATAATCAGCAGCGTGAGGTGGCGAGGTGCGCGCGAATTTGCATTCATGGCTAGCGATCGTACCGTTTATGTGGTGGGACTGTCAACGCATTGTGATCCCGCAGACACCTGCTAGTCCAGTTGGAGCCAGATCAGCTTGAGATCCGTGTACTTCTCCATCGCGTGGATCGACTTGTCGCGGCCGAAGCCCGATTGTTTGAAGCCGCCGAACGGTGTCGTGATATCGCCCGCGTCGAAGCAGTTGACCCAGACCACGCCCGCTCTGATCTGGCGTGCAACCTTGTGTGCAGTCGAGACGTCGCGCGTCCAGAGGGCGCCCGCGAGGCGAACCTCGCGCAGTCGCTGTTAGCAGTCTCCGGCGAAGGTCGAGACGACCCAAGAGTTGAGCGTCAGCGAATAATCCGTGGGTAGTATGCCGTTGCCTGGCGCGTACGAGAACGTCGCAGGCCCGGTCGAGGTCGATGCCGGGCCCGACAGAATGCTGACGGGAACTGCTCCCGTGATCGTCAGTCCTGTCTCCGTGATGCCATTTTGAGTATTGCCGACCCATGTCAGGCCAATCTGTCCCGCCATCGAGAATGATCCGTCCGACGTATCGATCGCGGCGGTTCCTTGCCCCTGTTGGGCGTCCTCGATGAACATCGAATTATTCTGGTCCGGCAGGGCGACTTGAGCCCAGAGCATTCCGATCATCGGCTTCGTGTAGTTCGGGCCCCCGAAGTAGACGCACATGATGTTTGTGGAGCCGGCGGTCATGAAGCCAATTGGCGGTGCGGGTGGTGGTAGAGGAACGGGTGTGACGGGGATCGCGCATTGGCGTGCAGAGAACAGCGTGATACCGCCACACGTCGAGGGGATCTGCTGCCAACCAGGAAATTGCCGCAGGGCGGGCATCCCGGCTCGACTGACTGAGGCCCGAGACCTCGATAGCGTGACCGTCAGCGCGAGGTGTTTCGCTCCTCCGAGGCGCAGCGCCCGGGCGGCCGGAATGCGCACATCGAAGCGAACCGGGTGGCCCAACTGCGAACCATGGTTTACCCGCACCGTGTCGAAGGCAGTGATTGCGCGCCGACCGTTGTCGAGTCGGATGTCGAGACGGGCGCGCGCGCGCCGATCCGTGCGCGTATTCGGCAGCTTGCCGGTAAGGCGGGCAATGCCGGTGATAGTCAACGCCCCCTTGTCTGGTCCGGATGGCGTGCGGTAGACCTTGATGTGCGTCAGCGTTGCCGGCTTGGCGAACGCCAACGGTGCAGCCAGTGCGGCGATCGTCAGCGTGGCGAGCAGTACCGGCAAGCGGCGGTAGCGCATGCTGCTAGCAGTCGTTGCTTGAAACGCTGGCAGAGTAGGGCAGTGTGATGGGATTCGAGAATTCGCCCCACGGAGCGCCCGAATTGTTGATCACGATCGGACCGGTGGATGCGTTGGCGGGTGCGTTGAGGAGACTGGTGGGCAAGGACCCAGATAGCGTCACGGTGATATCTCCGACACCACCGGAGGATGGCTGCTCGAAGCCTACATCCGAGAACGAGCCGTTGGCGGCGACGAGAAACGCTGAGTTACCGCCCCCGATGAGGGCATTTCCTGCACCATCCCAGAGAGCTAACTGACTGAGCGCGGGGCCGGCGTAACCCCCTGAACCGTTGAATATGAGGCAGACACTGTTGCTGTAAGTACCGAAGCCCACTTCTGCCGCTGGTGCTGGCCAGTCAGCCCCGCAGGACAATGGCTGAGCGCACCAGTCGAATTGGCGGGTGGACCGACGCGCCCCATTGCGATCGAGTCGCTGGTGCGCGGCGTGGCCCTTGAGGCCAACGGACAGTCGCACCTTGAGGAGCGCGGCGCGGTCGAGTTCGCGTGCCTTCTTGGCGGGGAAGACGAAGCGGAAACGTACCGGCGCACCGCTGCGAGCCGAGGGCGACAGTCGGTACGTGTCTGCGGCGAGAATCGTTTGCGCGCCGTCGTTGAGTCGAAGAATCGCCCAAGTGCGTGGGGGACGCTTGCCTGCGGGGACATCGGCCTTTGTTGCAAAGTGGCGATAGTCCGCTGTGATCAACACGGTCAGTGTGCCCTTGTCGGGACCCGACGGCGCGAGGTAGGTCTTGAATGTCTTGACCTTCGGATGAGCAGCGAGGGCGGTTGGCACGGCGACGAAGAGTGCAGCAGTCATCAGCGTAATCAGCAGCGTGAGCTGGCGAGGGGTGCACGAATTTGCATTCATGGCTAGCGATCGTACCGTTTATGTGGCGGGAGCGCCAACGCACTGTGATCCCGCAGACACCCCCTAGTCCAGTTGGATCCAGATCAGCTTGAGATCCGTGTACTTCTCCATCGCGTGGATCGATTTATCGCGGCCGAAGCCCGATTGTTTGAAACCGCCGAACGGTGTCGTGATGTCACCCGCGTCGAAGCAGTTGACCCAGACCACGCCCGCTCTGATCTGGCGTGCAACCTTGTGTGCAGTCGAGACGTCGCGCGTCCAGAGGGCGCCCGCGAGGCCATAGACCGTGTCGTTCGCGATCGCGACGGCTTCCTCGACGCTCTTGAACGTGATCGTCGAGAGCACGGGGCCGAAGATCTCTTCTTGGGCGATCCGCATATCGTTCTTGACGTCCAAGAAGATCGTCGGCTCGATAAAGCAGCCGCCCGTTTCGGTCATTACGCGATTGCCGCCAAGCGCGACGGATGCGCCCTCACTCTTGCCCGATTCGATGTAGCCCAGCACGCGGCTCATCTGCGTCTCGTCGACCATCGCGCCCATTTTCGTGCCCGCGTCGAGCGGATTTCCGGGCTGGATGTTGCCGGCGACTTTGGCGACGCGCGCGATGAAGTCATCGCGAATGTCCTCGTGGACGAGCAGGCGCGAGCCCGCGTTACAGACCTCGCCCTGGTTGAAGAAGATGCCCCAGGCAACGGCTTCTGCGGCCTTGTCGAGGTCCGGATAGTCGGGCAGGATGATGTGCGGCGTTTTGCCGCCGCATTCGAGCGAGACGCGCTTGAGGTTCGACTCGCCGGAGTACTGCATGAAGTACTTGCCGACCTCGGTCGATCCTGTAAACGCGACCATGTCGACGTCCATGTGGAGTCCGATTGCCTGGCCTGCGGTCTCGCCCATGCCTGGCACGACTTGCAGGACGCCAGCCGGGAGGCCCGCGTCGATTGCGAGCTGGGCGAGGCGAATCGCGGTCAGCGATGATTGCTCGGCGGGCTTGAGTACGACCGAGTTGCCGGTGGCGAGCGCCGGACCAATCTTCCAGGAGGCCATCATCAGCGGGAAGTTCCACGGCACGACGCAGCCGATCACGCCGAGTGGTTCGCGGACGACCATGGCGACGGCGGACGGGTCGGTTGGTGCGATCTCATCCGAGACTTTGTCGACGGCTTCCGCATAGAAGTTGATGCACTTTGCCGAGCTGGGAATGTCGATCAGTCGACTGTCGCTGATCGGCTTGCCCATGTCGATCGTTTCGAGCAGCGCGAGCTCGTCGGCGTTATCGAGTATTAACGCGGCGAGGCGCTGCAACACCTTTTTACGGCGGGCGGGTGACGCTTGCGACCACGCGCCACTGGCGAAGGCTGCGCGCGCACCTTTGACGGCGCGATCGACGTCGGCCGTGTCGCACGCGGCGATCTGAGCGATGACGCTGCCATCGATTGGCGACACACAGTCGAACGTTTCGCCACTGATGGCGTCGACATATGCACCATCAATGAACGCGCGGCCCTCGGGCGCGAGTCGCTCGGCGGCTTCGGTGACGGACGATGCGGTGGGGATTTCGGTGGCGCTCATGGTCTCCAGCGGGTCGGGTGGGTGAACGGTATGTCAACAACCCTTCGCATGCGACCCCACCGTGGCGGACATGATGGGCCCGGGCCCATCATGTCCGCCATGCGTGTCAGTGCCACAGCACGTTTGTGCACGATCGCGTCACGTTGGCGCGGTCGCTGATCACTATTCGTCGAACGAAGGTGTCAGTGCGCCTCTCGGCGACGGCGAGCTGTGTGTCCCTCGTTGCGCGATTGGCGCTCTGATGGGCTTCATGGCGAAAGCGAGGCGATACGACCACGGCAACCGCATGCTCCATGTGATCAGCAGGAGCGTGCATGAGGACGAACTCTTCCCCACGGATCGCTTTGCCCGACTCTTCTGGAACGAGGTCGGGAACCGGTCGCTCGAGTTCGGTGTGCGGATACTCGCGATGTGTCTACTGGGCAACCACTCTCATCTGCTCATCAAAGGCGAACCAGAGGCGGTCGCCAACACGATGCATCGTGGAAACTCGAAACTCGCGAACGTACGTAACCGCGAAGACGAGAAGCGGCGCGGCGCGCTCGTCGGGCGCCGCTACAACGTCGTGCCGGTCCGCGACGAGCTGCATGCGCGACGTGTGATCCGCTATGTCCCAATGAATCCCGTGCTGCACAAGCTCGCCGTGGATCCAGCCAAGTGGAGGTGGAGCACGCACGCGATCTTGATTGGCAAGCGCGAGGCACCAGAGTGGTTCGATCGTCATGCGGCGATTCGCGAGTTCGGATTTCCCGATGCTGCTTCGTACGAGCGCTTCGTACTACAGGATTCGCCACTCGAACCGCCGCCGATGTCAAAGGAAGAAGCCAAGCAACACCAGGTACTCGTGCTCGCGCAGTACGGGTTGACGATCGATCACATCGCCGACGTGAGTGGCTACACGCAGCGGCACGTGCGCCGCATCATCGCGCAGAGTTCGCTGGGCAAACCGTCGTCCTAGCGAGGCGGCGCAGGAATCGAACCTACCGACCGGCGGGTTACGCCGGCCTGCACGTTTTGAAGACGTGATCCGCCACCAGGCGGTTGCCACCCCGCACGCGAGACTAGCGAAAGCGCGCGGGAATGTGTTCTAGTGGCCGGACATGGTGGGCCCGGGCCCACCATGTCCGGCTGCGCAGCGATCCAAGCCAACCAGTGCCTCCACGGGTCTCGCTGGCACCACGACGATGCCACCTCTCGCGGGCCGTTGCGGCTTCGACACCACGACGCAAACACCGCACGGGTGATTCGCCGGCCGGGCACACAAAACCACCTGTGCCGCAACGGTCCTTGCTCACGCCACGCTCTCGCCTCAACCGTGCCACGACCGTGCCACGACCGTGCCACGACCATGCTTCGACCGTGCCACGACCATGCCTCGACCATGCCCCGCTGCTGCCCGTGCCGTCTAGGATGACGATCTAATGAAGCAACGACGCAGCTGCGACGCAATCACGTACGGGAGACAACACTGATGGATCGTCCACTCGCCCTGATCACTGGAGCCTCGGGCGGCATCGGCCTCGACCTAGCGCGCAACGCCGCCAGTGACGGCTACGACGTCGTCTTGACGGCGCGCCGCCGCGACGTGCTCGAAGCAGCCGCCGGCGAGATCGCCTCGCGCTATCGCGTGTCGGCCAGCGTGATCGCGGACGACCTGACAGACCCCGTCGCACCCGCTCGCGTGATCGGGGCGATCGACCGGCCCATCGACGTGCTGATCAACAATGCGGGCTTCGGTATCGTCGGACCCTTCGCCGAGGCAGAGCCCGCCGAACTCGACGCGATGGTCGACCTCAACATCGGCGCGCTGACTGCGCTCACGCGTCTCGTGCTGCCCGGCCTGCTCGAACGCAAACGAGGCGGCATCCTCAACGTCGCCTCAATCGCCGGCTTCCTGTCGGGGCCAAACCTCGCGGTCTACTTCGCGACGAAGAACTATGTCCTCGCGCTCTCGGAAGCCTTGGCTGAAGAGGTCGCAGGTTCTGGCGTCACGATCTCGGTGCTCTGTCCTGGACCGGTCGCGACCGGCTTTCAAGAACGCGCCGGCGTCGGTGGCAGCAAGATGAAGGACATGGCGATGATGGATTCGGCAACGTGTGCGAAGATCGGTTGGGCCGGCTTTCGCTCCCACAAGCGCGTGATCGTGCCGGGAGCTTCGAACAAAGCGCTCGCACAGATTCCACGCTTGCTGCCGCGTCGCCTGATGACACACATGGTTGGTCGCTCGCAAGCACCATCCTGATGCTTAGGCGTGTGGGCACTGTCGTCGCTACGCTGTCACCACTGCGGAAGGAGGGAAATCGATGACCGAGTTAATGGCAGCGCGCATGCAGATGGGCTCGTCGTTGGCCTTCCACATCATCTTCGCTGTCTTTGGCATCGGGATGCCGCTGCTCTTGCTGATCGCCGAGGGCCTCTGGATGCGCACCGGCAACGACGTCTATCGGCAGCTCGCGCGGACGTGGTCGAAAGCCTTCGCGGTGACATTTGCAATTGGCGCGGTCTCGGGCACGATGCTGGCATTCATGCTCGGCCTGCTCTGGCCGCGCTTCATGGAGTTCGCGGGTGGCATCATCGGCATGCCATTTAGTTTGGAAGGGTTCGCATTCTTCATCGAGGCGATCTTCCTCGCCCTCTATCTCTACGGCTGGGATCGCCTGTCGCGTCGCGCGCATTTTGCCTGTGTGATTCCGTTGGCGTTGAGTGGCTTCTTGGGGACGTTCTTTATCATTTCGGCGAACTCGTGGATGCAAACGCCGGCGGGTTTTACGTTGAATGCGGCGGGTCGGATTACGGATGTGGATCCGATCGCCGCGATGTTTAATCCGTCCTTCTTTCCGCACTACTTCCACATGTTGTTTGCCGCGCTCGTCTGTGTTGGCTTCGCCGTTGCTGCTGTCTACGCGGCGGGCATGCTGAAGGGTCGGCGCGACGAGTATCACCGCAAGGGCTTGGCGATTGGCCTTGTTGTTGCTGCTGTGTTCATGCCGATCCAAATCTTCACCGGCCAGCAGATGGCGGTGCAAGTGACGCAGAATCAGCCGCTCAAGTTGGCGGCGATGGAGGGGCTCTTTAAGACGACGAAGAGTGCTCCATTGACGCTCTTTGGGATTCCTAACGTCGATACGATGGAGACGGAGGGTGGCATTGAGATCCCGTACCTCTTGTCGATTTTGGCGTATAACGATCCGAATGCGACAGTGCAAGGCATGGAAGCCTTCCCGCGAGAGAACTGGCCGAATCCGGTGATTGTGCATCTCGCGTATGACACGATGATTACGCTCGGCTCGGCCCTAATGTTGCCGGGTCTGTTCGCCTTGTTCGCGTGGCGGCGGCGCCCGCACTGGTTGCAGCATCGACTGTTCTTACTTGGGATGGTGGCGACGGGACCGGCCGCGTTCCTAGTTCTTGAGGCGGGTTGGATTACGACCGAGTCGGGGCGTCAGCCGTGGGCGATCTACAACATTTTGAAGGTCGAGGATAGTGTCACGTCGGCGACGGGTATCTTGCCGTGGTTCATCACCTTTAGTGTCGTTTACGTCTTGTTGAGCGTCTTTGGTGTGCTGATTCTGTTGCGGATGGCGGAGCGTCGTCGCCGGCGTCTTGTCGCGGCTGAGGTAGCGGCGGTGTCGGTTGACTGACCCCACACTCGTTGGTCTCGCAGTCTTCTCACTACTGGTTGGCCTGAGTGCGTATGCCGTTTTCGCGGGTGCCGATTTTGGCGGTGGCGTCTGGGATCTGTTCGCATCCGGGCCGCGTAGAAATCAACAACGATCCGCGATCGCCCGCGCGATCGGTCCGGTCTGGGAGGTCAATCACGTCTGGATCATCTTCGTCGTTGTCGTCTTGTTTACCGCTTTCCCAGCCGCTTTCGCTGCACTCTCCATCGGGCTTTTTGGTCCGCTGAGTTTGGTGTTGCTGGGTATTGTGTTGCGTGGCGCCTCATTCGTCTTCCGTGCGCACGCCGAGGATCAGCCGAAATTGCAGCGTTGGTTCGGTATTGGCTTTAGCGTCTCGAGCTTGATCACGCCATTCGCGTTGGGCGCCTCGGCAGGGGCGATTGCGGAGGGCGCATTGAAGCCCGATGGCTTGGGTGGGTGGTATCAGATTCCGTGGTCGGAGTTCTTCCAGCCGTTCCCGATCGTGGCCGGCTGCTTGGCGGTTTCGATCTGCTCGTTCTTGGCGGCGACGTTCTTGACGGTCGAGACGAAGGGAGCGTTGCGCGACGACTTTCGCCGCCGTGCGCTGATTGCGGGTGGTGGCGTGGCGCTGTTTGGCGCGCTTGCTTTGCCATTGTCGACGCGCTTTGCGATTCCACTCTCGCACGAGTTGCTGGAGGGGCGCGCGTTGCCGCTGGTGGTGTTCGGTGGCGTGTTGGCGCTGGTGGCGTTCGTCGTAACGCTGACGCGCGCCTACGCTGTCGCTCGTTATGTCGCGGTCGCGTTTGTGCTCGCAGTGTTGTGGGGCTGGGGTGTGGCGCAGTGGCCGTATGCCGTCACGCCGTACTTGACGTATCAGGATGCGGCATCATCCGACGCAATGTTGCGTGTCTTTCTCGTCTGTTTGGCAGCGGGCGCGGTGATCTTGTTGCCGGCGCTCTACATCTTGTTTCATGTCTTCAAGGGGGGCCATCCGGATGCCGGGTCGCATGGACCTGACGCGTGAGGGTCGATGCGTTTGTCGCGGCGGGTTGTGCGTTGTTGTACGTTGGGGCGGCGATTTGGGCGACGCAGAGTGGCGCGCTCGCAACGCCGTTTGATGTCATCGTGGGTGCGAAGGATGCGCTGATCGCGGGCATTTGTATCGCGTGGGCGATGGCGGAGCGTGGTGGGGTGGTGCGCGCTCGGGGTATTGCGTTTGTCGCGGCGCTGGTGATTTTGGTTGACGCGCTCCTCGTGCTCGTGGGTGGTGTGGGTCCGTGGCGTACCGAGATCTCGCCGGATGGGTCGTTGACTACATCGCTGGTGATTGGTGTTGGCCTGGTCGTTGCGGGTGTTGCCCTGGTCTGGTTTGTGCGCCGTCCCGATACGCTTGCGCGGTGACGATCCCGCCGACGATGCGCGCGGTCCTGCTGACGAAGCATGGTGATCTCGATGCCCTGGTGCTCGACGAAGCGTGGCCGACACCCGCGCCGGGTGCGGGGGAGGTCCTGCTCCGCGTCGATGCGTGCGCGATTAACAACACGGATATCAACACGCGTGTTGGCTGGTACGCGCAGGGCGATGACAGTGGCGCGTGGGGCGGCGAGCCGCTGGTGTTTCCGATTATTCAGGGCGCGGATGTCTGTGGCGTTATCGCCGCGGTGGGCGAGGGTGTGGCCCACGAGCGTTTGGGTGAGCGCGTGCTTGTCGACCCTTGGCTGCGCGATGCCGCTGCACCCGACGACCTCGAACGGGCCGGGTATGTCGGGTCGGAGGTCAATGGCGGTTACGCCGACTTTATGGTCGTGCCGGCGCGCAATGCGCATGGTGTTGCATCGCAACTCTCGCCCGTGCAGCTGGCTGCGTTTCCGACGGCGGCTGGCACGGCACTCGACATGCTGCGCCGCGCCGCTGTTGGGCCCGGCGACCATGTGCTGATTACCGGGGCGTCGGGTGGTGTCGGCTCGTACGCGGTCCAGATCGCGAAGGCGCTGGGTGCAGTGCCAATCGCGGTTTGTGCTCCGGCCAAGGCCGAACTGGTGCGCGAGCTCGGTGCTGCCGCGACCGTTGCTCGTGGGGCAGAGCTCGCACCTGCGCTGGCAGCGCTCGCTATCGACAAGGTCGATGTGGTGGTAGATATCGTTGGCGGCGAGGGATGGCCGGCGCTCCTTGAGGTGTTGCGTCGCGGCGGCCGCTACGTCGTCTCGGGTGCGATCGCGGGGCCGCTCGTCGAGCTCGACCTGCGCACGCTGTACCTCAACGACCTGACGCTTCTTGGCGCGACGATTACGCCACCCGCGATCTTCGCAGAGCTCGTGACGATGATCGAAACGGGTGCGATTCGACCTGTCATTGCAGCGACGTTTGCGCTCGATGAGATTCGAGAGGCGCAAGAGGTGTTCCTAGCGAAGGGCTTTGTCGGCAAGATCGTGCTCGACGTCGCGCGTGACTGAGCACGCCTGTCGTCTAGGATCAGTGCTGTGGATGTAGCGCTCCGAGACGAGGCGGTCGAGTTGATGCGCGCGCTCGTGCGTGTCGACTCGTCGAACCCGCCCGGCGGCGAGACGCCCGCCGCGATGGTTGTCAAGGAGTACTTGGAGGCCAATGGTGTTGCCTGCGAGCTCGTTGCTCGCCAGCCGGATCGCGCGAATCTAATCGCGCGCCTGCCCGGCACGGGTGACGGCCCATCGCTCGCGCTGATGGGGCACACGGATGTCGTGCCGGCCGACGCTGAGGATTGGCAGCACCCGCCGTTTGCCGCCCACCTCGACGATGACGGTTTTATCTGGGGACGCGGGACCTGCGACATGAAGAACGAGCTCGCGACACGTTGTGTGACGATCGCGCATCTCGCGCGCACGGGTTTTCAGCCGCGTGGTGATTTACTGCTGATCTCGCAGGCCGATGAGGAGGACGGTGTAGACGAGGTCGGCATGCCTTGGTTGCTTGCCCAGCGGCCCGACCTCAAGTGCGATTACGCAATCGATGAGGGTGCGGGTATGCGACTTGCCCTCGCCGATGGTCGCGTCGTGTACACGTTGCAGGTTGGTGAGAAGGCGACGCTGCCCGCGACGATTACGGCGCTCGGCGAGGCGGGGCACGCCTCGGTTCCGACACTCGGCCGTAACGCGGTGCCACTGCTGGCGACGCTGATTTCGCGCCTCGCTGCGCACACGACGCGCAAGCGGTTGGTGCCGGCGATCCGGGCGATGGCCGAGGCGCTCGGTGTCGATGCGGATCAGGAACTCGGCGTTGTGGCGCAGCAGGTTGGTGCGCTCCACCCGATCTTCGCAGCCGAGATCGACGCCCTGCTGGGCATCACAATTGCTCCGACGTTGCTGACGGGCTCGAGCGCACGCAACGTGTTGCCAGGCCGCGCGTCGGTCGGGGTCGATTGTCGGATCTTGCCGGGCGATGGTGAGGCGGATCTCGAGCGCGAATTGCGCGAGGCGCTTGGTCAGGACATCCCGTTCTCGCTGCAGTTCGACCAGGGCATCAGCGGGGGTACGGAGTCGCCGCTGGGGACCGACCTCCACGTGGCGATCGCGGCTGCACTGGAAGCTATCGAACCCGGCGCGGTGCTCGTCCCTGGTCTCTCTACCGGGTTTACAGATGCGGCCTATGTGCGCCAGGCCTTTGGCACGGTGGCCTACGGCTTCTGGCCCGTTACGCACACGCCGCTCGACGTCTATGTGGGCGGCATACACAACCGCGACGAGCGCATCCACCGCGACGATCTCGGCATCGCCACCGCATTGCAGATCGATATCGTGGAGCGCCTGCTGGGCTAGCGCCGCTCGGCTGCACGCAGGCTCGTCAGCGACCAGGTGCCGAGCACGACTCCGCCGATCAGGATCACCAGCCAGGCCGTCACGATTGGCCCCGTCGTGCCGGCCAGCAGGGCGCGGCCGCCTTCCAGGAGGAAGGTGACGGGGTTGACGTCGGCAACGGGGCGGATCCACCCAGTCAAGAGCCGGAGAGGCACGTAGATGGGTGCGAGGAAGAGCAGGATAAAGAAGGGGATTTGCATCAGTGGTGCAACGCTGAGCGTCTGAAACCGCAGGGCGATGCCGAGCGCCCAGAGCGAGCCAAGGATGTTTGACGTGAGGGCGAGTGCATAGAGCATTGCGATCTCGCCGGGCGAGCCGAAACTATTGATGCCGGCGATCAGCGCCACGATTGTTACGAACACGATCGTGACGGCGGAGCGTATGAGCGCGGCCAAGCCGTAGCCGCAGAGGATTGCACTGCGGTTTGGTACCGCCAGCATCAGGCGTCGCGCGAAGCCCGTCTCGAAGTCGCGGGCTACAGCAAAGCCGATGAAGATGCCGCCGAACATCGACGATTGGAAGAGCACGAAGACGTATTGGAAGGATGTATAGCCGGGCGCGTAGTCGAAGCCGGGAATGCGGCTGAGGTCGGATAGACCGCCGGCGAAGGCAGCGAAGAAGAGCATGGGAAAGAGCAGACTCGGCAGCACAAGCGCAGGATTTTTGAAGAACGACGAGCTCTGGCGGTAGGCAATCCCACGAACCGCTGTCAGCCAGGGAGCGAAGCCGGTCATGTGCGTTGTAGCCTTCCCCGCAGGGCTACTGCGGAGGCGCCGACGCCGACGATGGCGATCGTCAGTGCCACGAGAAAACCGGCCAGTAGCGCCGGGCCATCCCAGCCCGTGATAATCAGGCTCCGCGCCGCATCCACGAGGTATGTAATCGGATTGGCGGTCGCGACCCAGCGAAACCAGGTAATTGGGATTAGGTCGAGTGGCAGGTTGATGGTGCTTAAAAACAGCAGCACGAAAAGCAGAGGGAAGAGGCCTTGGACGGCTTCGCCACTGCCGGTGCGCAGCGCTGCGGCGATGCCGAGCGAGCCGAAGCCAATCGCCATCAGGATCACGAGCAGGTAGATCACGACGACGCCAGCGATACCCGTCACGATGGTTGCCCCACCGATCAGCCCTGCAGCGAAGTAGCAGGTCGCTTGGAAGATGCCGAGCGCGATCGAGCCGCCGAGCTGGCCGAGCACGAGCGCCGCTCCACTCATCGGCGTCAGCGAGAGGCGACTCAGAAAACCGCTCTCGATGTCGGTTGCGAGGTCCGTGCCGGCCCCACCTGTGGCGAAGATCGCGCCTTGCATGAAGGTCACGGCGAGCGCGAAATCGAAGTACGACACCTCGGGGAAGCCGGGTAGGTTCTCGGCGGCCTGGAGGCCACCGGCCGAGACAAACAGCAGCATGATTGGGAAGACGATCGCGGGAATAATCGCCGCGGGTTGGCGCAGTGTTCGACGAACGCTGCGGTCGGAGATCGCGAAGATCTGCTGGGACAGAGCAGCCCCCACCTAGTGTGCCTCGTCGGTTTCCGTATCGTCGCCCGCGCCACCGGATCCCTCGAGTGAACGCCCCGTCTTTGCGAGAAAGACGTCGTCGAGTGTTGGCTCGCGTAGGCGTAGTTGGTGCACGGCGATGCCCTCGGCATCGAGCGCGCGGACGATCGCGGCGACGTCGCCGACGCCTTCGCTGAGGCGGATGCTGGCGCTCGTGCCGCGCGTTGCGATCGGCTCGCCGAAGCGGGCGAGGATGCGCTCGAGTACCGCGAGCTGGGTGGGATCGTGTGGTTCGATTTCGACGCTGGAGCGACCGATCTCGGCCTTCAGCGCAGCAGGCGTTCCTTCGACGACGATCTGTCCGTGGTCGATGATGCCGACGCGGTTGGCGAGTGCATCGGCCTCTTCGAGGTACTGCGTGGTCAAAAAGACGGTGACACCATCCTCGCGGCTGAGTCGCGCGACCTCATCCCATAGCGCAGAGCGGCTCTGCGGATCGAGGCCTGTCGTTGGCTCATCGAGGAAGAGCACGCGTGGGCGGTGGAGCAGCGCGAGCGCTAGGTCCAACCGGCGCTTCATGCCGCCGGAATAGCCGCCGACCTTGCGATCTGCTGCCTCCATCAATCCCACTCGCTCGAGCAGTTCGTTGCCGCGCTGCTTGAGGTCAGCACCCTTCAGACCATGGAGCGAGCCCTGCAGCTTGATGTGCTCGCGGCCGGTCAGGAACTTGTCGAGCGCGGCTTCTTGGAGTGCAGCGCCGATTGCTGCTCGGACCTGGGGCCCCTGCGTGGCGATGTCGTAGCCGGCAACGGTGGCTGTCCCTGCAGTCGCGGGCAGGAGTGTTGTCAGCATCAGGACGGTTGTCGATTTGCCTGCGCCGTTTGGTCCGAGAAATCCGTAAATCTCGCCTTCGGCGACGGTCAGATCGATGCCGTCAACGGCGCGGGGCCCCTTTTTGAACTTGCGGACGAGGCCGTGGACTTCGATTGCTGCCATGGCGGGAGTGTACGGGGGAGTGACGGATGCGCGATGGGGTCGTTCGACGTGCGTTTCTGATCGCGGTTCGGGCTGAAACGACAAACTTCCGGTACGGTGCGGGAGTGACTTTGGCGCCGATCGCAATTCTGCAGATGACGAATGGCGCGGCCTGGTTTGTGTTGGGTGCGCTCAATCTCATCGTGTTGTGGTGGATGGGCGGCCAGCCAGTCTTTGGTTGGTGGGGCGCATTGCTCTTGGGGATCGTGGTGGCAGCGCTGTTGATGGCTCTGACGCTGCGCACGATTCGTGCAGCTCTTGTCGATGCCGAGCCGGCCGTGGGCATCAAGTTGGCGCCGCCAAGCGAGGCGATGGGTCGCTGTCTTGGCTCGATTGGACTGGTGGTGTTGATTCTCCTGACGCTCTCCTTGGTACCGGGTGCGAGTGAGTATCGGGGCCTCGCCGCGGTGATGTTTGTCTGTTTCGGTGCGTCGTATTTGCCGCTGGCAATCTGGGTGCGCCGCTTCGAGGAGGCCGAGGGCGTGATTGTCGCGCAGGCAGTTAATCGTTGGGGAATGCGTTCGGGCAGCCTGCGGATT
>JBCKBR010000018.1:0-32899 GCA_038911065.1 Gaiellales bacterium
CGCGCACACCAATCACTCCACGAACCGGGATAGAGCACAGCATCGTCGCGTCCCTGATCGACGAGACGAAGAATCAACGCGCAGGCTGTGACACCCGACCCGCAGTACGCAATCGGCGCATCAACCGCCGCCAACAGATCCGGCGTAATAGCATCCGGAGCATTAAACGGCGCGTTACGCGCCCCCGCGATATGGCCCGCAACAGGATCGATAGGCTCGACCATGCCGGCGTAGCGCTCAGGCGCCCGCGCATCCAAAATGATCCGACCCGCAACAAGCGCTTCCTGCACACCCACCGCATCGACCAAATCGTCTGATCGTTCAATACCGAGCACCAAGTCGCCGAGGTGCGCGGCAACAGCACCCACCTCGAGCGGCTCGTCCCATGCTGCAATTCCACCCATCAAAACACTGCTCTCAACACCGTGATGCCGCAAAAGCCACCAGGCGCGCGCCGCCCCACCCGTACCGTCGTCATACACAACAATCGGCACGTCGCAACACAACCCCGCACGCTGTACCGCACGCGCAAACGCAGCACGCTCCGGCAAAGGGTGCCGCCCGCCGACACGATCTTCACGCACGACACCACTGAGATCGTCATCGAGATCGAAGTAGAGCGCTCCCGGCAGGTGTCCCTCCCGATACAACTCGAGTCCGGCGCCATGCTGCCCGAGTCGAAAACGACAATCCACGACCTGCACATCGCCCGCTTCAATGAGGCCGCGGAGCGACTCGACCGTCACAAAGGGCGTCATCAGGCGCTCCCCGGTTGGCTCAGGCGTGATTGGATAATCAGACCACGCGCATGATCGACGTCAATCTGTATCGTCGAATGTTCAATTTGGAATTGGTCGCGGATAATGCGCTCGATCCGATGGAGCATCGCGTGTTGGTCAACACCGGGATCGACAACCACATGGACAGACAGCGCGGGAAAACCATCCGTAATTTCCCAGACGTGAAGATCGTGCACGTTGCAGACTTCGGGTAATCGCAGCAGCGTGCGCCCAATCTCGTCCGGATCAATACCCGCCGGCGCCTCCTCCAGCAGCACACGCACCGCACGACGCAGCACGCGGTACGAAGCGACAACGATTAGGGCAGCAACGATCAGACTCGCAACCGCGTCGGCCTGCACCCACCCCGTCAGGACGATCACCACACCCGCGATCATTGCGGCAACGGACGACAGCACATCGGCCGCAAAGTGCAGCATCGTCGCATGCGCGTTGAGGTTCGAACGCGCACCCGCACGTAACAACAACACCACAGGCACAAGATTGAGCACGACGGCGATCGCGCTGATCACTGCGACGCCAGCTCCCTGCACGGGCTGGGGATCGAGCAGACGACCGATGCCCTCCCACGCCACCCAGCCACTCAGCGCGATCAGCAGCAGTGCGTTGATGGTTGCAGCAAGTACCTCGGCGCGCTTCCAGCCAAACGTACGCATGCCGCGAGCAGGCAGACCCGCGAGCCACGCGGCACCCACCGCCAGACCGACCGCGCCCGCGTCCGAGAGGTTATGAATGGCATCGGCGATCAATGCCAGCGAATCGAAAGAGACGGCACCCGCAATCTGAATCGCGCCGAGCAAGAGCGTCAGGACGAGCGAAATCCAGAGCGCCCGCCCCATGCTCGGCGCGGGGGAATCCCCGGCATCTTCGTGTCCGTGATGGTGCGCCACGCCGTCAATCGTATCGTCTCCGTGCGTTGTACCCACTTCCACTTATGCTGTCAACGTCGAAGTTGTTCGAAGGGGAAAACGGTGTCGAATATCAGCACAGCAGTAACACTCATTCCAGGCGATGGCGTTGGTCCAGAGGTCGTAGAATCGGCGCGTCGTATCGTTGATGCCACGGGCGTCAAGATCACTTGGGACGAGCATGAAGCTGGCGCCGAGGTCTTCAAAAAAGGCCTCGTCACTGGCGTGCCCGAAGCTACAATCACCTCGATCGAGCAGACCCGTGTCGTCCTCAAGGGACCACTGGAGACCCCGGTTGGCTTTGGCGAGAAGAGTGCCAATGTCACGCTGCGCAAACTCTTTGAGACCTACGCCAACGTACGCCCAGTTCGCGAAATGCCAGGTGTCCCAACACCGTACTCCGGTCGCGGCATCGACCTCGTGGTCGTGCGCGAGAACGTCGAGGACCTCTACGCCGGCATCGAGCACATGGAGACGCCAGACGTCGCGCAAACGCTAAAGCTGATCTCGCGTAAGGGCTGCGAGAAGATCGTGCGGCTCGCCTTTGCGCTTGCCGAGGCCGAGAATCGCACTAATGTCGCCTGCGCCACCAAGGCGAACATTATGAAGTTCTCCGAGGGCATGCTCAAGCGCACCTTCGAAGAGATCGCGCTAGAGCATCCTGAGATCGACTCGTGGCACGTAATCGTCGATAACTGCGCCCACCAACTCGTCAAGCGCCCCGAGCAGTTCGAGATGATCATCACCACGAACATGAATGGCGACATCCTGTCGGATCTCACCTCGGCACTCGTCGGCGGGCTTGGTTTCGCGCCATCCGCAAACCTCGGCACCGACGTCGCGATCTTCGAGGCCGTGCACGGCTCGGCACCGAAGTACGCCGGCAAGGACACGATCAACCCGAGCGCGATGATT
Organism: Gaiellales bacterium; assembly: GCA_038911065.1. GTDB lineage: Bacteria > Actinomycetota > Thermoleophilia > Gaiellales > F1-60-MAGs149 > F1-60-MAGs149. The sequence continues at coordinate 2,624 of JBCKBR010000018.1, forward strand.
CTCTCGGCGGTACTGATGCTGCGCCACATCGGCGAACTCGAGGCTGCCTCGAGCATCGAGAATTCCGTAATGGCCACGCTCGCTTCTGGCATTCGCACCCGCGATGTGATCGGCGACGAGGGTAGCGTCGGCACGCGCGCCTTCACCGATGCCGTGATCAATAACCTCGGCCAGTCGGTCTCTGCCTGGGCTGCTCGCCCCGTCAAAAAAATCAAAATGCCGGTGCCAAACAAGGCCGCCTCGCTGGTGCACCCCGACGTCGTCGAACTGATTGGCGTTGACGTTTTTATCCAAACCGAGGAATCGCCTGAGGTCGTTGGCGCTGCTGCGACGGCAGTGGCGGACGGCTCCGTTTTCGAGTTGAAGATGGTGGAATGCCGCGGCACCCAGGTTTGGCCACCCATCCGCGCCCAACTCGACCCGACCGATGTCATGCGTGCGCGCTTCATCACACGTGACAGCGTCGTCACCGACGCGGACGTGCTCGACCTGCTGGCACGCGTCGATCAGCGCTTCTCGTGGGTCCATGTCGAGAAGCTACGGATGTTCGACGGCGAACCATCGTTCTCGCGCGCCCAAGGCGAGAGCTAGCCAAAGCGGGTTTGTATTGCAGAGTTGCTGCACTATCGTGTGCTGCAGAGTGGCGGTGCAATCCAAAGAAGGGACGGCGTCATGATCTTCGAGCAGATCATCAACAGGGATCTCGGATGTGCGAGCTACCTCGTCGGCTGCCAGCAGGTCAACGAGGCGGTCGTAATCGACCCGCCGCTCGACATCCGACCAATCGAGCAGGCGTTGGCGCGCCACAATGCTCGACTCGTCGGTGTAATTGAGACGCATACGCACGCCGATCACGTATCCGGTCACGGCATCCTCGGTCTTGAGTACGGCGTGCCAATCTGGGTCTCCCCGATTGCCGAAGTCGACTTCGAGCACCGATCGCTGGCAGACGGTGTGAGCATCCATGTCGGTAAAATCGAGCTCGTTGCCGTCCACACACCTGGACACCGTCCCGAGCACACGGCGCTCCAAATCATCGACCACACCCGCTCGGATCAACCGTGGCTGGCCCTCACCGGCGACAGCCTATTCGTGGGTGATGTCGCCCGCCCCGACCTTGCGATTGCGGGCGAAGAAGGTGCAGCCGTGCTCTATCACTCGCTCCAAGAGCGCCTGCTGAGCATGCCGGATGGTGTCGAGATTTTTCCAGGCCACGTCGCTGGCTCGCTCTGCGGCAAGGGCATGAGTGCGAAACCATCAACGACGCTTGGCTTCGAACGAAACTACAACGAGATGCTGCAGCCAATGGGCGAAAGCGCCTTCGTCGTCGCAGCCAACACCGGGCTCGCACCGAAGCCCCCGAATCTCGCACGCATCGTCGCCTACAACTCTGGCCCGCTCGTCCCCCGCCCGACACAACCCAAGCAACTCGACGCACTCCCCAGCGACGCACCACTGCTCGACGTACGCGCATCGACCGATGCCATGCATGGGCTTGTCGAGGGCGCCTACAACGTATCCGTCGACCAGTCTGGCTTCGGCACGCGTGCCGGTTTTCTGCTCGACCCGGATGCGCCAGTCGTGCTGATCGCCGACGACGAGGAACAGGCGCTGCGCGCTGCCCGCCAGCTGCAGGCAATCGGGCACCTCAAGCAGCGAGGTTGGATCACTGCCAGCGATGCGCGTGGCGCGCTCGTGCTCGCACCATTGACAGTCGAAGAGTTCCTCGCAGAGTGCGACGACGTACAGATCGTCGATGTCCGTGCCGATGACGAGGTCCCGGCCCCGTTGGCTGGCGCAGTGCAGATTCCGCTCAACGAGCTACACCTCGCAACGCTCGACGCACTCGACCCCACCCGTCGCACGGCAGTCATCTGCCAGACCAGCCAGCGTGCCGGGACCGGCGCATCCGTACTCGCATCACGCGGCTTTACCGACGTGCATCCGGTTCTCGGCGGCGGTATGGGCTCGCCGCTGCTCGCCAACGTCAGTTAAGCGACATGCGCTCGGCGGGATAGCCGCTCTCGCGGATCCGCTTCAGCACGTGCTCACCATGCGCATGGTCTTTTGTCTCGACGGTAATGTCGACTGCTGTATCACGCACTCCGAGATCGGTGCCATCGCGATGATGGAACATGTCCACGATGTTGACGCGCTCCGCGGTCAACACATCGAGGAACTCGCGCAACGATCCTGGACGATCCACCATCCGGGTCGTAAACCGCAGATAGCGCCCAGCCGACGTCAAGCCGTGCCGCATGATGCCCTGCAACAACAACAAGTCGATGTTGCCACCCGACAAGACGACCACAACGCGCTGCCCCGTCAGGTCCCCTAACGCGCCACCCATCAGCGCGGCAACGCCAGCCGCGCCCGAACCCTCCACGACGAGTTTTTGCCGCTCCATAAGCAGTGTCATGGCCGCCGCGATTTGCTCGTCATCCACCGCAATCATCCGCTCGACATGCGCCTGAACCAGCGGGAATGTGATCTCGCCGGGTCGCTTCACCGCAATCCCGTCAGCGATTGTGCCGACCGAGCTGGCAGACTGGATCACGCCTTCAGCGAGAGACGCTAGAAATGGAGCACACGCTGCGGCCTGCACCCCCACGATGCGTGTCTCTGGTCGTACTGCGTGGATCGCGACCGCGGCTCCAGAGATCAATCCGCCACCACCACACGGCACAACGACAAGATCTGGGTCGGGTAGCCGCTCCATAATCTCTAGCCCCAGCGTGCCCTGACCCGCAATCACATCCTCGTCATCAAACGGCGGCACAAAAACCGCTCCCTCAGCAGCGCATAGCTCGCGTGCGTGCGCCAAAGCCTCATCAAAGGCGACTCCAACCAACTCGATCCTCGCCCCATAGCCGCGCGTGGCCTCGACCTTCGTCAGCGACGCATCGATCGGCATGCAGATCGTGGCCGGCACACCCAAGGCCTGTGCGGCAAGTGCGACGCCCTGTGCATGATTACCCGCACTCGCAGCGACGACACCGCGCGCGCGCTCGTCAGGGGTCAGCAACTGGACTCGATTGGATGCTCCCCGAAGTTTGAAAGAACCGGTGCGTTGCAGGTTCTCGGCCTTCAACCAGACATCCGCGCCTGTCAGATCCGACAAGAAACGCGAATGGAGCAGTGGTGTCTCGAGTGCGATGCCCTCAATGCGCTCTGCTGCCTGGCGAATGCGGTCCAGATCGATCATGCAGTATCCCCACCACTTCGTGTTTCCAGTATTGCGGCCAAGCTGAGTGGATCGAGCGTACCCGCATGCAACTGCTGCAGCGCTGCCTGCACAACAGGGTCTGCGTCGATGGCGCGCTGTGCGCGGACACCCGCTCGCGTCGCAGCGGCCGCCACCGCCTCGCGCTCGAGCCCGGCACGACGACGCGCCTGTACACCCGCATCTCCAAGCGCAGCTCGACACGCCTGGACTGCATCCCACAATTCGGCAACACCCTCTCCTGCAGGCGCGGTAACCTCGACCAGGCGTGGCGCATGCTCTGGATCGATACTGAACGCGAGCCGCAACTCGCTGCGGAACGTATCGACACCCGGTAGATCGCACTTCGTCAGTGCGACCACGTCGGGAATCTCCATCAAACCAGCCTTGATCGCCTGCACGCTGTCCCCACTACCGGGCTGGAGCGCGAGCACAACAACATCGGCCAAGTCGGCAATCCGAATATCAGATTGCCCAGCTCCAACCGTCTCGATCAATACAACATCGAAGCGCGCGGCACTCAGCACAGCAGTAGCGAGCGATGTCGCCTCCGCAACGCCACCCAGCCGGCCGCGGCTTGCCATCGAGCGAAAAAACACGCCACCATCCGTGTCGTGTTCGACGAGCCGTACGCGATCGCCAAGTAGGGCACCCTGAGTAAATGGACTCGAGGGATCGACTGCCACCACGCCGACGGTCTGCTTGCGTCGCCGCAACTCGCTGACGAGTGCGCCAACCAGCGTCGACTTGCCGACGCCAGGTGGACCGGTGATGCCAATCACCGCCGCACCCCCAGCCTGCGGCCAAATCGCATGGACCAAGGCCAGCGCAGATGCGTGTTCGTCTTCGATCCAAGAGATTGCACGCGCGATCGCACGCCGATCACCCGCCACGACGAGCGCAGCAAGCGCCTCGGGTGTGTGGGGCAACGCGGCCATAGAGGTACGGTAGCGATGCAACCCGCAACGGCGCGCGACTGAGCCGCAATACTGTTTAGCAACGAGACGATGGACATTCCAATCTTTCCACTCGAACTAGTCCTGGTTCCATCCGAACCACTACCGCTGCATATCTTTGAGCAGCGGTATCAAGAGATGGTGGCGCGCTGTGTCGAGCACGACGAGCCGTTCGTGATCGTGTTCTCCGACGAGGATGGCATCCGCGATATCGGCTGCACGGCGCAGATCACTGAGGTGCTCGAAACGTTTCCTGATGGGCGCACAAACATCGCCACGCTTGGGCAGCAGGTGGTGCGCATCTCCGACATCCACGACGAGCACTCCTACCGATCGGCGACCGTCGAGGTACTGGTTGACGAGCCTGCGGAGGCCGAGCATGCGCTGCAAGAGGCAGCAATCGCCGCCTACCACAAGCTCGCTGCAGAACTACCAGGAGCGGCACCCGACGCACCCGATCCAGGACCGGGACTCTCCTACAGCATTCTCGCTCGCGTGGATCTGAGCGACGACGTCAAGCAGTCCCTGCTTGAGGATCGTGACGAGCAGCACCGTCTCGAGACCGTGCTCGGATTGCTCAATGAGATTTACCGTGGTCTCGTCCTGACGCGCGAGACGCAGGCACGCGCGCGCCGCAATGGGCGGGTGCGTACACCAGAAGAACTCGCAAAAGAGCTTGGCCTCGACGACTAGTTGCTCGACCGATCGACTCGACCAGCAGGCCCTCCACCACCGCCCACCGTAAAAAGGACCCGGCTGCCTTTCCGGCCCGGCGACGACACCGCACCGTCCGCACACACACGGGCGGATCGAGCGGAGCGCTACTTCAAGAAATCGGGCACGTCGATGGCGTCACCACCGGTCGTGACTGGCACGTTGAACTCGGGGATCATCGCTGCGCCACCGCGCATCGACGCCTCCAGAGGACGTGCACCCACTGGACGATCAAAGCCGGTGGCAATCACCGTCACCCAGATCTGGTCGCCAAGATTCTCGTCAATCGTTGCGCCGAAGATCACATTGCACGACTCATCCGCGGCCTCACGCACGATCTCGGCAATCTCCATCACATCATGCAGCGACATATCTGGCCCGCCCGAAACACTCAGCAGAATGCCCGTAGCGCCACGAATCTCGTGTCCAACCAGCGGCGACTCGACCGCACGTGTGGCGGCCTCACGCGCTCGATTGGAGCCGCTGGCCATGCCGATACCCATCAACGCGGTACCCGCATCGCGCATCACGGTGCGCACATCGGCAAAGTCGAGATTGATCAGACCCGGTGTCGTAATCAGATCGCAGACGCCCTGCACACCCTGGCGCAGCACATCGTCAGCAACCTGGAACGCGTCGACCATCGAGACGCCACGATCGAGCACCTGTAAGAGGCGATCATTCGGAATCGCAATCAACGTATCGACATTCGCCTGCAGCATCTCGATGCCCGCATCAGCTTGGGCACGACGCTGAGCCCCCTCGAAGCGGAACGGCGTCGTCACGATACCGATCGTCAGCGCGCCCATCTCGCGTGCAATGCGCGCGACGACTGGCGCAGCACCCGTACCCGTACCACCACCCTCACCCGCTGCGATAAAGACCAAGTCGGAGCCGCGAAGGGCCTCACGAATCGCCTCTTCGGATTCTTCAGCAGCCTCGCGCCCAACCTCCGGACGCGCACCCGAGCCGAGACCCTTAGTGATACCCACGCCAATATGGATGCGTGTCGGCGCCTCCGATGCACTCAACTGCTGGGCATCCGTGTTGACAGCGATAAACTCCACGTCACGAATGCCTGCCTCAATCATGCGATCGATTGCATTGACGCCAGCACCGCCAACACCAATCACACGAATCACGGCGAGATAGGCATTGCCAGAGACGTCGCGTGCGAGTGGCGACGGCTTGACCTCGCCGCGCGCGAAGACCGCTGCAGGACGCATCATCGGCGTCTCCTCAACAGGCTCATCAATCGGATCCGGGACCGGCTGGATGTGTGATGTCGCGAGCGCTGGGGGCGGCACAGCCACGATCAGCTGCGTTGCCTCCATCGTCTCCTCGACCACCGGCTCCTTGGCAGCCTCAGCGTCCTTAGCTGCATCAGTCGAGCGGAACAAATCCGCGAGCGGACCATCATGCATACTTGCGCGCTTATTTGTCACGACTGAGCACCTCCTCCGCGAGGGAGCGGTACGACATTGCTCCAGGACCGTCTGGTTGATAGGAAAGCAGAGAGCCTCCCCGGACAGGGGCCTCGGCGAACTTGACTGTCTTGCGAATACGTGTCTCGAAAACGAGATCCCCAAAGTTTTCCGTCAGCAACTGCAACGCCTCGCGGGCATGCACCGTGCGCTTATCAACCATCGTCGGCAAGATGCCTTCGATCTTGACGCGACGATTGAGATTCTCGCGAATCATCTGGAGCGTCGACTCGAGCTGCACGAGACCACGCAACGAGAGATACTCGCACTGCACCGGCACAATCACGCCATCGCTCGCCGTGAAGGCATTGATTGTCAGCAACCCCAGCGATGGTGGCGTATCGATCAAGATGTAGTCGTATTGCTTCTTGATCGGCGCAAAAGCCTTCTCCAAGGCGCGCTCGCGACCAATCGTCGAAGCCAATGCCAGTTCGGCGCCGGCGAGATCGATCGAGGAAACCGCAACATCAACCTCTTGCGCGTGGATCACATCAGTAATGGGCACACGATGCACGAGCACATCGAACATCGACAGCTCGACACGCTCCGGATCGACACCGAAACTCATCGTCAAGTTCGATTGTGGATCGAGATCCACCACCAGAACCCGCTTGCCCTTTTCCTGCAGGGCAGCCGCGAGGTTGACGGTCGACGTCGTTTTGGCGACACCACCCTTCTGGTTCGCCATCGAGATGATGTGGGCACCGCGCGACGCACTTGTCGCGACGCGGAGACGTCTTGGCGACGCCGTAGGCGTCAGCGCCGGAGCGGCAGCAGTCGGAGTCATGAGTGGGCTATTCGCACTGCACACCAAAACTCCTTCCCCGATTGTTTCGCCTCGGATTGTGCTGGGCGCGTGGCATGCGATGCTGTCACGTAATGGGCTTTACTCCAGCGATCCGGCGGGACGATGGTCCCCATGACGATGACCGCATCGCCTTGTTTATCGGTGACGCTCTGATCGTCCCCGCTCTGGCCGAACCACAGTTGCCGACGCGTGCCGCACTCGCCACACTCGTCCCGACCGACACGGTGCACGTGGGACGCTTTGGAGGAGCCGCCGTCGAAACGGCCACCATCGGTGAGGACACGGTACTCCCAGCCGGCTGGCGGGCGGAGCCACTACGCCCGCTCCACGGTCGCCTTCCCGATCCTGAATGGGCCATTGCCGGACGCGCGTTTCAGTTGGCCGAGTGGGACCGTACGCACCGCTTCTGCGGTGTCTGTGGTGCATCCACACGGCGGCTCGACGACGAGCGGGCACGCGCCTGCCCTGACTGCCACTATCGCGCCTATCCACGCCATTCGCCTGCCGTGATCATGCTGATTACCCGTGGCAACGAGGCGCTACTCGGACGCTCAACCCACTTTCCTGCAGGGATGTATTCGACGCTTGCCGGCTTTGTCGACTCGGGCGAGAGCGCCGAAGACGCCGTCCGGCGCGAGGTCCGCGAGGAGGCGGGCATTGAGATCACGGAGCCGCAGTGGTTTGGCAGCCAGAGTTGGGCCTTTCCACACTCACTAATGCTCGGCTTTACCGCCGAGTGGGCGGCGGGCGAGATCGTTGCAGACCCGACCGAGATTGAGGATCTGCGGTGGTTTACGCGTGACTCCTTACCCGTGCTGCCGCCTCCCTCAAGCATCGCTCGACGCCTGCTCGACGCGTGGCTCTGATGCAGGTCGACCAGCTCGGCGAAGGACTCTGGCGGTGGACCGCTCCGCATCCAGTGGGGGACGCTAATCCCGCGAAACCGCATGGTGGCTGGGATCAGGATGCTGCCAGCCTCTATCACGAGGCCGTAGACGGGATCGTCTTGATCGACCCACTCGTTCCGGAGAGTGACGACGGCGAGCGTTTCTGGCTCCATCTCGACCGCGATGTCGCCCGTGTTGGTCTGCCGCCCACAACCGTCGTGACGACACGCTGGCATGCCCGCAGTGCAGATGCCGTGCGCGCGCGCTACGCCGGCACGCGCACGCTGGCGATCGCCGACGACCTCACCTGCCACGTCGATGAGGTGCTGTCGGACGGGTCCACCGTGCCCGGCGGCCTCGCTGTGATCATCCCTGACGCGCCCGGCGCAGCCCGCATGGCACTCCTCCATTGCTCGTGTCACGGACTACTCTGGACCGCTGATCTGCTGATCGGTGACAGCGCCGGTAACCTGCGACCAGCAGCGCTGGACTGGCTCGAAGACCCCGCCGAACAGGCCTGGATAAAACACGGGTTACCGCAGTTCGCGCATCGCCTAGATGCACTCAACAGCGCGATCATCGTGCCTGCCCATGGAACCGCGTACCTAAAGCAGATCGAGCGCGACGGCTAGGTCAGCTGCTGCACATCACCGTCGTGCACGACATACGAGTTTTCCCAACCGACAGCACCAAGGCCGGGGAAGACAAGCTTGGGCTCGACCGCGATCACGTTGCCCGCAACCAACGGGTCGCTAAAGCCTTGCGCAAGAAACGGGCGCTCATTGATTTCCAATCCGATGCCATGCCCAACAAAGCGAACGCGCGAAGCGCCATGCCCCATCCAGTTTTCGCCAAAGCCAGCCTCGGTTGCCAATTCCAACCCGCGCAGGTAAAGCTGCTCGGCCGGAATCCCCGGAACCATCAGTGCTTCGAGCTCGATCAGAATCGCTTGACAGACGGCAAGCGCCTCGGCGAGCAGCGGGTGTGGTGTGCCACGAAAGAAGGTGCGTGTGGCATCCGCGACGTAGCCCTCCCAGCCGGCGACGAGGTCGACCGTCACGGCATCGCCATCGCGGATCTCCCAGCCGCCCGGCCCCTTACCGACAGCGGCGCTGGGGCCAGGACCACCCAACGGCGTGTCGGACCACGGCGCGACTGCGCCATCAGGACCGGCCAGGACGGCGCCAAAGAACATCTGGCCATTGAGACCGCGAAAGCGCACCGGTCCCTGATGCCCGGCCTTGCGCATGCAGTGCTCGATCTCGATTTGGACCGCGCGATCCGTCGAACACGTAGCGACCAGTGTGGGCGCGATCGCGAACGCTGCGGCAATCTGCTCTGCTGCCGTCGCGATCTGCTGGATCTCCCAGGTGCTCTTGATTGCGCGCACGGATGCGAGCACGTCAGCAACGTCGACCAGATCGAGCCCAGGCAATAGATCGCGATAGCGGAGGTACCGCGCCGCGGGTAAGACATCCAACTCGAGCCCTAGACGCGCGATTCCCAACTCAGCAATCAACGGTGGGAGATCCTTGAACGAATGGAACGACCGAACATCCTCGATTGGAGAATCGGCGTGCACACGCTCGAGGCTACGACGCACGAGCAGCACTGGAGCACCGTTGGCAGGCACCAGCAGGTGCGCATCAGCCATCACGCCTGTCAGATAGACGAGGCCGCTCGCCTCAACCACGAGCGCCGCATCGAGCTCGGCACGCGAGAGCGCCTGCTGGAACCGCACGATACGTTGCTCGATCTCGCTGGGAAGTACCGTCATGTGGGAACGCTACCCGACGGGCGCTACGCTCTCGTCGCATGATCCTGCACGGCGGCACCATCTACACGGGCGATCCGGCTCTGCCGCGCATGCAGGGATTGCCGATTGATGATCGCGGCCGGGTGTCACGCGGTGTCGAGGCCTGGGAGGGTGACACCTCTGCTGTTTCGAATGAGCGCATCGATCTCGATGGTCGCACGGTGGTTCCAGGCTTTGTCGACAGCCACGTGCACTTCCTGTCGTGGGCACTCGATCGCACGCGCGTTGACATCCGCACTGCCTCCTCTGGAAGCGACGCACTCGAGCAGATCGCCACGCAGGCCGCCTCCGACCGAGCCGCCGGTAGCGATCAGGCCTGGCTGATCGGCAGCGGCTGGACCGAGTCCGTGCTCGCCGAGATTGCCGATCCCGCTGGCGCGCTGGCAGCGGCCACTCAAGGACGGCCAGCAGCGATTTGTGCGCGCGATCGACACGCGCTGTGGCTCAACACCGCAGCCCTCGAGCAGGTCGGTGGCAAGGCAATCCGTCGCGAGCAGGCCGCTTGGGATACGCCTCTTCCAGAGCCAACACGCAGCGAACGTCAGCGCGCGGTGACCGCCGGCCAGCAGCAGGCACATGCCCTTGGACTGACGGGCATTCACGACTTTGAGTGGCGTCTCGGGCGTCGCACGTGGCAAGAACTCGATGCCGACGAACGCGTCTCGCTCCGTGTCACTTCGATGATCACCGCCGAGCATATCGATGGGATCGATGGTGTCGAGTTAGTTGCAGGGTTCGGCTCCGACCGCGTCAAAATCGGTAGTGTCAAAGCCTTTCTCGATGGCACTCTCGGCGCGCGCACCGCGCACATGCTCGAGCCCTACAACGATGGCGGCACGGGCCTGCAGCTGCTGTCGCAACCCGAACTGGTCGAGCTGATTAGCCACGCTGCACGCATCGGTCTACCGGTCTCGCTGCATGCAATCGGCGATGCCGCTGTGCGCTCGGCACTCGATGCGTTTTCCGAGACCCGAGCCCTCTGGAGCGATTTCTCTGAGGAGCGCCCACCACGCATCGAACACGCTCAACTGGTCCACCCCGACGACCTCGCGCGCTTTGCCGAGCTCGGCGTGGTCGCCTCGATGCAACCAGTCCATGCTGCTGAGGATCGCAGTGCTGCGGAGGCCGCTTGGGGTGATCGCTGCGCCGGCGCGTACGCGTGGCAGCCACTACGCGCTGCGGGTACGACACTCGTCTTTGGCACGGACGCGCCGATCTCACCACTCGACCCACTGGCGACACTGCACGCCGCCGTCAATGCACCACTGCTGGCGGGGCATGGACTCGCTGTGGCGGACGCACTGACGGCAATGACCGTCACGCCGTCCGCAATCGTCGGGCTCGGGCGCCGTGTCGGGCGCCTCTCGCCCGGCTATGCGGCAGACCTCGTGGTACTCAACGCCGATCCACTGACAATCCCTGCGAGTGCGCTCAGCTCGGTCGAGGTCGTCGCGACGATGGTCGGTGGTCGTTGGGTCCATGGGCGCCCGCCCTGGTGAGTCTCGGGCCAGCCTATCGCGAGCTGCTCGCCCCTGAACGTCGCTGGCTCCTAATTGCCGCCGGCGGAGCGTCGTTTATTGCTGCCTCCGATCTGTTGCTGGTTGCCACTGCACTGCCGAGTGCGGCACGTGACCTCAACGGGCTCGACCACTATGCGCTTGTCGTCGGCTGCTACGCCGCCGCGCTTGCTGTCGGCTTGCCAATCAGTGGCGCGATCATTGATCGCTATGGCGCGTGGCACTCGCTGGTCGTTGGCTGCGCACTCTTTGCCATGGCAGGAATCGCTGCACCATTTGCGCCAACGATGGAGGTGATCGCCGGGCTCCGTCTCGTGCAGGGGTTTGGTGCTGGCTTTCTACTCGCCGTCCCATTATCCGTCGTTGTGCAGCGGATTCCCGCGCACCTGCGGACATCGGCCTTTGCCTTGAGTAACTCGGTCTGGGCGCTGGCTGCACTGGCCGGGCCCGTTCTTGGCGCCGTGCTGACAGATCTTTTCTCGTGGCGTGCCGCCTTTGTCGTGCCGACAATGATGACCCTTGGCGTTGTCTACGCTGGGTATCGAGGGCTGCGCGACCCAACGGTGCGCCCCGCGAATCCTCAGGCGCGCATCCACCCACTCGGGCCTGTCTTGCTTGGTGTGACGATTGCCGCGCTCCTCCTCGACCCTCGCTTTGCGGTGGTACCGGCGATCGGTTTTGTCGTCTCGGAGTGGCGCTCGGCCGAACCGGTTTTTCCACGCACTCGAGCGGGTCGCGCGATCGCACTACTCTGTGGTTCGGCGGGAGTTGCCTTCACGGGTGCTGATGGTTTGCTGCCACTCGGTTTGCAGGTTGGTCTCGGCTGGCCAATTCTCGTTGCCGCGATTCCACTGGTTTTTACGACGGTGGCATGGGCAGCTGGCTCGTTCCTTAGTGCGCGTCTGACGATCGGCCATCGCGCGCAGATGCTGCTCGCGATGCTGATCGTGGTGGCGGGTGTGCTCGTGATGGGGACGCCGCTCCTGGGCGGAGCGACACTCGCGATCGGTATCGTGATCGCCGCCTTTGGAATGGGTATTCAGAGCCCTGTTGCCCTGCTCAGCAGTGCGGCCGAGCGACCGAGTAGCGAGGGTCGCGCAACCGCTTCCGTGCCGCTGGCACGAAGCATTGGTGGTGGTATTGGTATTGCTGTCGCCGGCGGTATTGTCGTGGCCCGCGTTGGACAGAGCACGCTCGACGCCGCCGAAAGTGTTCACACGGGCGTGCCAGCGATTACAGCCGCCGTGCAGCATGCCAACCTGGTGCTGGCAGGCATCTGTCTGCTGAGCCTCCCCGCCGTGCTCTTGCTGCGGCCCGACAGAAGCTCGGTTTCGTGATGGGGGGCGGATGCCACAACCGCGCGGATGGGCGGACCCCACAACCGCGCGGTTGTGGCATCCGCCCCCCACCACGAAACCGAGCTAGGCCGCGCGCATCCCTTGCGCCGACGCCATCGCCTGCAGCTTCCGCAGACCTTGATGCTCGATCTGACGGATACGCTCGCGCGTTACGTTGAATGTGCGACCAACCTCATCGAGCGTATGCGGATCTCGACCGTCGAGGCCGTAGCGCAATTCGAGCACACGACGCTCGCGATGCGACAGCATGCCGAGGATCGCCTTCAGCGCCTCCCGCTGGAGCACCTCCTCCGTCGCCTCATCAGGGCGCAGGCCGGTCGTGTCCTGAATAAAGTCGCCGAAAGTCGATTCGTCTTCTTCGCCGACCGGCTTCTCCAACGAGATCGGCGACTGGGCGGCGCGACGAATGTACTCAATATCCACGACAGTGACATCCGACGCCTCCGCCAACTCGTCGAGCGTCGGATCACGGCCCAGCTCGGCGAGCAAGCTGCGTTCGATGCGCGCCACCTTGTTGAGTTTCTCCACGACGTGGACCGGCATCCGAATCGTCCGCCCCTTATCAGCCAACGCACGCGCCACGGCCTGCCGAATCCACCACGTGGCGTAGGTCGAGAACTTGTAGCCCTTGCGATAGTCAAACTTTTCGGCTGCGCGCACCAACCCAATCGTGCCCTCTTGGATGAGATCCAAAAACGGTAGACCTTGATTGCGATAGTTCTTTGCGATCGACACGACAAGCCGCAAGTTGGCTTCGATCATGTGCTGCTTAGCGCGCTGATCACCCCGCTCGATGCGCTTCGCCAACTCGATTTCCTGCGCTGCCGTCAGCAACGGTACCCGCCCAATATCCTTGAGGAACAACTGCAGCGTGTCCGTCGACACCTCACGCGTCGTCAGATCGAGCGCCGGAAGACTATCGTCTTGGTGCTCCTCTTCCACGATCTCGACGTCAGCAGCTTCGAGCGCGCGATAGACGTCTTCGACCTGTATATCCGTCAGATCCAACTCGTCGAGTGTGCCACGGAGCTCAGCCTGAGAAATTGCGCCAGCCTCTTCGGCCTGCGCCAGAATCACGCTCGCGGCATCTGCATCAACCACTAACTGATCCACGCTCTCGCGTTCGATTCCGTGCTGCATTCCGCCCCTCCAAGGTGAACGTCAAAAAAAGCATAGGAAGGCGATCGGACGCCTGCGGCAAGATTCGGACGTCTCCTAGAGGGCGTCGAGGAACTGCTGGGCGATCTTACCGAGCCGCGCGTTCGGAGCGAGTGTGGCGACCTGGCGCAACTGCGCGCGCGCCGTATCCGTGTCGCGCAACCACAAGAGCATCAAGGCAAGGTGCAACCGGGGCGACGGATCGGTCGGATTATCCCGCACGAGTGGCCCCATCTGCCCAAACGAGCCAGCCGGATTATCTTTGTTGTAGCCCGCAATAATCTTGCCAACTTTCGCCTCGACCGACTTGGGATCGGCAACGAGTGCGGCATCGAAGGCGTCGGCGGCAGCGGACCTTTGTCCCGCAGCAAGGAGGGCAGCGCCATACGCGATCTGTGGCTGAGCGAGCGTCGGCGCGGCCTGCGCGGCTGCCTTGGCGTCGGCAAGCGTTTTGGTCGCTGCCACCGTGCTCGCAATAAACGGTGGATACCCTGGTGCTGTCGCGGGATGCAAGAGGTCGTCAGCTGAGCTGCCGTAGAAGGATTCGGGCGCGGCATCGCGCAGGCTGCGCAAGACCTTCTCGCCCGCGGCACGCTGCCCCGACCAGAGCAGTGCCACGCCGTAGGAAAACTGGGCAAAGGGATCGTTCGCTGTGGTCTCTGCGAGTTGTGCGAGTTGTGCGATGGCAATGCCCGGATTGCCTGCGTCGTACTGCAACAAACTGATCGCAACACGGGCGCGTGGATCGTCCAGGCCCCGCAACGTTGCCTCTGCGGCTGCCAGATCGCCAGCGGCAGCCTGCGCCTCTGCCAATCGTAGATCCGCATCCATGCTCGGCTGCGCAGTGCGCCGCCGCTGTGCCCACGCTACCCGCATGACAGGATCACTCGGTGCCCCGGCAATGGGCGTGACGACAATTGTGGGCCGTCCGGGCAGCGGTTGCGATGTGGTGCGATCCGTCGCCGTTGTGACGGCCACAGCGGGGTCACGCGTGGCAAGCGCGGCGAGACCAACGACAAGTGTGGCTGCGACGACGCCGACAACCAATAGAGCGATCAGACGATTACGCGGAAGTGCTCCACGACGCTCGGACGAAGTGCCCATCAACGCAGGCTACCAGCGCGCTCGATGGGGCCTGCCCAGATCTGGAATAGGAGACACGCTCCAAACGTTTTACGAATACTATTTGCCATTCAGCATAAGAGACCGCTATACATTGGACTGCGCCGGCACCCCCGCCATCGCGAAAGTGAAACCAGATGCCTACCTATCGAGAACTGCTCTCCCAGATCAAGCAAGAAATCGTCGAGATCGACGCGCGCACGCTTGCCGTAGAGCTCGCGTCGGCACAGCCGCCCCTGCTGATTGACGTTCGGGAGCCAGACGAGTACGAGCAGGGAGCGATCGTCGAGGCGCTGCACATTCCGCGTGGTTTCCTCGAGTCGCGGATCGAGGCCGCCGCGCCCGATCACGCGCAGCGCATCGTGCTGTCGTGTGCCTCCGGTGCACGCTCCGCGTTTGGGGCCAAGGCACTGGCCGATCTCGGTTATACCGATGTCGTCTCGCTGGCGGGCGGGTTCTCCGGCTGGAAGCAGGCAGGCAACCCCTGGTCCGAACCGAAAGTGCTCGACGCTGAACGTCGTCGTCGCTATAGCCGTCATCTCGTGATCCCCGAGGTGGGCGAGCCGGGTCAGCTCAAGTTGTTGGCCTCGAAGGTACTGATGATCGGCGCTGGTGGACTCGGTTCGCCCTCATCGCTCTACCTCGCTGCCGCCGGCGTTGGCACGATCGGGATCATTGATGATGATGTCGTCGATGCATCGAATTTGCAGCGCCAGGTGATCCACAACACCGACCGGATCGGCATGCCGAAGTCGGAATCTGCGCGTCTTACGTTGACTGCGCTGAATCCCGATGTTGAGGTGATCGAGTACCGCGAGCGGCTGACCAGCGACAACATCGATCGCATTATCGCTGGCTATGACGTGATCGTCGATGGTACGGATAATTTCCCGACGCGGTACCTCCTCAACGATGCGAGCCTGATCCACAAGATCCCCGTTGTGCACGCCTCGATCTTTCGCTTCGAGGGGCAACTGACGGTCTTTAAACCGTTTGAGGGGCCGTGCTACCGCTGTCTCTTCCCCGAACCGCCACCCGCCGAGCTTGCACCAAGCTGCGCCGAGGGTGGTGTGCTCGGCGTGCTGCCGGGCATTATGGGAACACTGCAGGCGACCGAGGCGTTGAAGCTGCTGCTCGGCATCGGCGAGCCGCTGGTGGGGCGCCTGTTGTTGGTAGATGCACTCGATATGTCGTTCCATGAGGTGCAGTTGCGGCGCGATCCCAACTGCCCCGTCTGTGGTGATCACGCGGAACCAATTACCTATATTGATTACGATGAGTTCTGCGCGGGTGGGGCCCACGCGGCCGCTCATTAGGAGCCGAAGATCATGTCCATCGCCATTCGAATGCCTCCAATTCTGCGCCCGCAAGTTGGTGGCGCGCGGCAAGTTGATGTCAGTGGCACGACGCTGCGCGAGGCGCTCGATGACCTCTTCGCACAGTTCCCCGCCGTCCGTGAGCAGCTCGTCGATAGCGAAGGTCAGATCAACCGCTTCGTCAATGTCTATGTGCAGAACGAGGATGTCCGCCTCGGACAGGGCCTCGACACGCTCGTGCCGGACGGCAGCACCGTGATCGTCCTCCCGGCGATGGCGGGTGGATCGGTGTTTCCGCCGAACGTCTGTCGTGGCGGCGGCGATGTGCTGAGCGCGATCGGCGGCACGCCCCTCGTCGAGCTGCCGCATCTACGCCCGCAGGGTGGTGCCCGGATCTGGGCCAAGCTCGAGATGCTCAACCCCTCCGGCTCGATCAAGGACCGCGTAGCGCTGAGCATGATCGAAGCCGCGGAGGCGCAGGGACTATTGTCTCCAGGCCAGACGATCATTGAGCCAACGAGCGGCAACACGGGCATCGCTTTGGCGATGATCTGCGCAGTCAAGGGCTACAAGTTTCGTGCGGTCATGCCCGAGTCGGCAACGCCGGAGCGCGTGCAACAGATTTCGATATACGGCGCCGAAATCGTATTCTCGCCCGGCGAGCTTGGCTCGAATGGCGGCGTTGCCTTGGCGCGCGAACTGGCTGCTGCCGATCCGTCGCTCTATATGCCGTTCCAGTACGCCAATGCCGAGAATCCGAATGCGCACTACCGCACGACGGGTCCTGAGATTCTCGAGGCGCTCGATGGTCGCGTCGATGCCTTTGTTGCCGGTCTCGGCACGGGTGGCACGCTGATGGGCGTTGGGCGCGCGCTGCGCGAGGTCAATCCAGACGTGCAGATTGTCGCAGCCGAACCGTTGCAGGGCGAGTCTGTGACGGGCCTGCGCTCGCTGGAGGATGGCTACACGCCAGAGATCCTCGACATCACGCAACTTGATCGCAAGCTGCTGGTTACGAATACCGAGTCGGTGCTGGCAATGCGCGAATTGCTTCGCCGCGAGGGTATCTGGGTTGGCGTGTCGTGTGGCGCGGCCTTCTCGGTCGCGCGTCGCGTGGCGGCAGAGCTTGGCCCCGACCAGAATGTGGTCACGGTCTTTGCGGATGGTGGGGCGCGCTACGCGTCGGCCAATCTCTTCGCAGAGACCGAGGGTGAGGATCTCGAAGAGCTGATGGAGGATCGACTCTGGTGGTAGCGGACGGCCCGCTCGTGCTGCCTCGCTCGCTACAGAACGAGATCGTCGCGCACGCCAGAGCGGGTCTACCAAATGAGGCCTGCGGCATCCTCGGCGGTCGGGATGGTCGAGCGTCCCGGTTTTTCCCGGCAATCAATGCCGATCCCAGTCCGTTCTTCTACAACATTGATGCGCAGGATCTGCTCCGGATCGTATTGGCAATCGATGATGCTGACGACGAGATCGTCGCTATCTACCACAGTCATGTGGAGAGCCCGGCCTTTCCGTCCCGTACCGACGTCGACCTGGCTGCTTGGCCGGATGCCGCCTATCTGATCGTCAGCCTTGGCGCGGAGCCACCGGAGATGAAGGCGTTTGCGATTCGTGACGGTAAAATTGCCCGTCGCGAGATCGTGCTCGAAGACTAGAACCGCCGCGCAACGCACTGGGTCTGACGTGCGCTGAAGCGCCTGAGCCACAATCGCGACACGTAACCTCGGCCACTACGCGCGCAGATCTACTTCTGTTTGACGATCTGCGGTGGCTCTTCGTCGGCTTCGGGCACAATCGGCATCGGCAGCATCGTTGTCTCAAATGCAGTTGAGAGCCCGATCACCGAGTGCGTGCGATGGACGTTGTCAACGCAGCGAATCAGATGGAGCACGCGTTCGAGGTCGGATGTGCTCTCGGCCCGCACCTTCAAGAGATAGGCCCACTCACCGGCAACTGCGTGGCACTCGAGCACATTCGGAATTACCTGCAGCCGCTCGGTGAAGTCCGGTATGTCGAAGGCAGCATTGTCGACAAACACGAACGCAACCACGCCGTAGCCCAGCGCATCAGCATCGACCACGGCACGATAGCCCTTGATCACGCCACGGGCCTCGAGCTTCTTGACACGCTCGTGTGCAGCGGCCTGGGAGAGCCCGACACGCTTTGCGAGGTCGCCATACGTCGTCTTGCCATCCTCCTGCAAGATCTCGATTATTTGCCAGTCGATCGGGTGCATAGGTTTCATTACCGAATCTTTACGACTTATGACTTGCATTTACCGAATATCCTCTGGTACTGTACAGGTATCGGACAGGGAATACCACCCCGCCGAACGAAAGTACGCCATGCAGCCCTTCGCAGCCCTCTCCCTTCTTCATAGTCGCCCAGCTGTCGAGCAGTTGGTCAATGCTGAGCATCCAGCACCTGTGGCTCGTCGGCGCCGCCGCATACTCCGTTCGAAGCGCGTCTAACTCACTTTTCTCTCCACCCTCCTCTCCTCTCCTTCAGTCTCAGCCCCGCCAATTTGGTGGGGCTGAGCTGTTTTTGGAGGTAAGCCAGAGCGGGCGGGACGATCGCTGAATGACACCAGGCAGTGTTAATAATTGTAATTTTTAATATTTTGATCGACTTTACCGAATATTTACCGGTGATAATGCCTATACGCCGAAGATTCTATGCTAGAGTGCGGATATGCAACTAGAACGGACACACACCAACGCCCCCTTCGGTGCTCCCGTGCCAGCTTTCAACTTTCTGTTTGCTGGTAGCGAGACGCCGAAGCCACCCCACAAGTTGTCGTGGCTCAAGCGGCGCTCCGCGCTTCGCTCGCGCCGCGTCTAAACACTTTTCTCTCCACCCTCCTCTCCTCTCCTTCAGTCTCAGCCCTCGCTTCGGCGGGGGCTGAGCTGTTTTTTGGCGCTGCCATACACTGCCGTGTCATGCTTTCGCAATGGCCACAACGCGCAGCCCTCGCATCAAAGCCCGCGTCGCCATCGAAGAAGCAGCGCGCATCCTCTGCGTGCTCCACGCTAGGCCCGACCAGGAGCCGTTCTGGTGCCTGCCGGGTGGCAATATCGATCTCGGAGAGTCACTCGCCGCAGGTGCCCGCCGCGAACTGCGCGAAGAAGTTGGCATTAAGGTCGAATTAGACGGCGCGATCCTGATCGTGGACGGCCCCGCAATTGGCAACGAACAGGGTGCCGTCGAGGTGATCTTTCGTGGACGAATCGAACACGGCACGGCTGCACTCGGAACAGACTCAAGCGACCCGTACCTCGCAGAGGCACGCTGGTTCGCCCGCGACGAACTACCGATCAGCCTTCGTCCCACAGCCCTCCGTGCACTACTACTGTCGTCTGACGCGCTCTCCGAACTCTCAATCATCCCGATCGGCGACTGGACGCCCTAACCGAGACGGTACGCGTCGAGCCAAGCCAGATCGGTTGGGATGCCAAGACCTGGACCTTCGGGAGGGCGGATCGTACCGTCTTCTTCGACGAAGACCGGCTGGGGCAGTAGCCAATCGCGACGATCAGGCCCCCACGTCGGCGGGTCGAACGGTACCTCAATAAATGGGCACGTCGAATAGGCGAGCGCAACATGGAGGTTGGTCAGAAAACCGATCCCATTCGTCCAGGTGTGTGGCGACCAGGCGCGCCCCATCAACGCTGCGAGATCGGCCACGCGACGTGCCCCTGTAATGCCACCGCTCAGCACGACATCGGTCTGGATAATGTCAACTCCGCCGCGCAGCAGCAAATCGCGCGCTTCGTGTGATTGCCGCACCATCTCGCCAGCCGCAATCCGCAACGCGGTCTTGGAGCGCAACTCGGCGTAGCCCGCTACGTCACCGGTCGGCAGTGGCTCCTCGAGCCAGTACACACCCATGCTCTCAAGGGCGCGCGCGCACTGGACAGCGTCCGCGACATCCCATGCGGACCGCGTATCGCCCGCCATGCGCCAGCCATGATTCGCGTCAACCATGATCTCCATCTCGCCGCCAATTGCAGTCCGCACCTGCTCCACCACGGTCGCGGTCTGCCGCCAGTCACCGATTGGTAGGCGTAACTTGACCGCCTTGAAGCCAGCCATCCGTAGATGCATCGTGCGCTCTACTCGCTCCTCCGGCTCGACGGCTTCTGCTGTCGAGGCGTAGGCCAACAGTGACTCGTTACGACCGCCGAGAAAGCGCCAGAGTGGCTCATCCGCAGCGCGCGCGGCGAGATCGGCACAGGCCACTTCGATGATCCACGGTCGAGCACCGTGGAAGTCGACGGTCTCGCAGATCCGGTGCACCAGGTCGGTACGGCGCGGGTCGACACCCGTCAGGTGCCTCGTCAGCAGCGCGGCATCCGGCAGGTCATCACCGCTCCCAATGCCGACCGAACCATCATCAGCCGTGACGATCACCACATCGGCATCCTGATACGACCGCGGCGAGGGATCCCACGCCATCCGAATCGGCGAGCCCCAGAGGTTGCGATATCGACGAACTTCGACTGTGCTGATCTTCACGCCTCGTAGTCTACGCGCGGAGATCAAGCAGGACGCGCCGCGCGGCACCCTGCTGCATCAGCTCGAAGGCATCATTGACCTGATCGAGTTTTAGCCGATGACTAATCAGTTTCTCCAACGGCAGGCGGCCCTGGCGATGCAGATCGAGAATCAACGGAAAATCGTGCGGCGGGAACGCCGACCCGTAGATCGAGCCAATCACGCGTCGCTCCATCCGCGGGAACGAGAGTGCGGGGAACGACACAATCGCGTCCGGATGCAAAATGCTGATCAGCACGGCTGCACCACGAGCGCGGGTCGAGAGATAGCAGGCAGTCGCAACCTCAGGGCGCCCGGTCGCCTCGATCGCATAGTCCACGCCACTACCGGCAGCCGCCATCACAGCAGCACCCGTTGCCTCGGGCGATCCCTGCCACACGACCGTCTCGGTCGCACCACAGTCCACTGCATCCATGAGCTTTGTCTCCGAGACATCAACGGCGATCACGCAAGAGGCACCTGCAGCACGCGCGCCCATCACAGCAGAAAGACCGACACCTCCGCAACCAAAGACGGCAACGCGATCACCCGACCGCACGCCAGCGGTATTCCACACAGCGCCGACCCCGGTCGTGACGGCGCAGCCCACGATCGCAGCCACGTCGAGCGGCGCGTCGTCGGCGATCACAACACACGACGCGTCAGGCACAACGCAGGCTTCCGCGAAGGTCGAGAGGAACGAGTTATGAAAGACGGTTTCGCCGTTGCGTGACAGACGCGACGTGCCATCCATCAGACCGCCCTTGCCCATCGCCGGCCAGGCCGTCCCGCAGAGGTGCCGCAGGCCGCGCTCGCATTCCTCGCAGGCGTTGCAGTGTGGCGCCCACGACAAGGCAACCCGCTGGCCCACAACGAGCCGAGAGCCCGGCCCAACCGCTTCGATCACACCTGCGCCCTCATGCCCGAGCACGGCCGGACAGGGCGCGGCCGATGTCCCGTCAATCGCATTCTGATCCGAGTGGCAAACACCACTCCAGTGCAACCGAACCAGCGCCTCTTCCCGACCCGGCGGAGCGAGCTCTAAATGCTGGATTTCCAACTTTTGCCCGGTTGCGGGCAGCACAGCGGCGCGGATCTTCACGGTGTCAAAACTCCTCGAAGCCGATCAGTCAACGTGCTGCAGCGTGCGCAACTCGCTAATCGGTATGTGGCAACGCATCATATGGCCGGGCTCGACTTCGAGCAGCGGTGGCTCGGATGCCTCACACGTACCCTTGATCGCTCGTGGGCAACGGGTATGGAAGACACAGCCCGAAGGGCGATCAATTGCCGACGGCAACTCTCCCGTCAGACGAATGCGCTCGGGCGGATCGCCATCGACACTGGGTACGGCCGAGAGCAGCACCTCCGTGTATGGGTGATGCGGTCCTGCAAAAACCTCGCCCGCATCGCCAAGTTCCATCAGACGACCCAGATACAGGACCGCAATGCGGTCGGACAGGTAGCGGACTACGCCGAGGTCGTGGGAGATGACGATGTAGCTGGCCTGCTCTTCGCGCTGCAGATCGCCGAGCAGGTTGAGGATCGCGGCCTGCACGGACACGTCGAGCGCGCTGGTCGGCTCGTCGCAGACCACGATGCGCGGACCGCCGGCGAAGGCGCTGGCGATCGCGACGCGCTGCTTGAGGCCACCCGAGAGCGCACGCGGGCGCATATCGAGATGGCGCGGCGAGAGCCGCACCTCCTCGATCAGCTTCTCCAACTGGGCGTCCGCTTCCTTGCCCGAGATGCCTGCCAGCTTGTTGAGGGCACGCGTCAGAATTGCACGCACGCTCTTCGAGCGGTTGAGCGCCGAATCGGGATTCTGGAAGATGATCTGAATCGCTCGACGCGCCTCGGGGGTACGGCCAGTTGTCAGCCCCGCGAGCTGCTTGCCGTCGAGCTCGATCACGCCACCAGCGTCTGCCGCATGGATGCCGAGGATGGCCTTGGCGAGCGTCGTCTTGCCAGAACCCGACTCGCCGACGAGCCCGAGCGTCTCACCCGCGCGCAATTCGAGGTCCACATCCACGAGCGCACGCACGAGGTGGTGGCTCTGCTTGAAGGTCTTGGAGACGTTCTCGAGCCGCAGCACCACCTCGCCCGCACCAGCACCCGCAATCGGCGGTACCGAAGGCGCCGCGACAAGTTCGCCGATCTTGTCGGCGTGATGACAGTAGACCGTGCGATTCGGGCGTGGCGAACTCGCCACTGGCACCACCGTGCGGCAGGTGTCAGTGGCAAGCGCACAGCGAGCCTCGAAGACGCAGGCCGGAAGATCCGCTCCAATCAGCGGTAACGAGCCCGGAATCGTGTCGAGTCGATGGTTGGTCTTGTTGGCACCGTGCCGCGGCAGGCAACGCAGCATGCCGACGGTGTACGGGTGCTGCGGATCGTCGAAGACCTCCGCCGCGGGCCCCTCCTCGACAATCTTGCCGGCGTACATGACGCCGACGCGATCGCAGATGCGACGCACGACTCCGAGATTGTGGCCGATCAGCAGCACCGCAGCGCCCGTCTCTTCGCGCAGCATCGATACGAGGTCGAGCACCTCTGCCTCGACCGTGGCATCGAGGCCCGTCGTGGGCTCGTCGAGGATCAGCAGTTGCGGGTCGCAGGCGAGTGCCATGGCGATCACAACACGCTGCTGCATGCCACCGGATAGCTGATATGGGTAGCGGTCGAGAACGCGCTCCGCGTCGGCGATGCGGACGCGATGGAGCGCCTCAATCGCCTTGACCTTGGCTTCGGCCTTAGAGAAACCCAGCACGGTAAAGGCCTCGACGACCTGCTTGCCGACCTTGATCGTGGGGTTCAGCGACTGGCCCGGATCTTGGTAAACCATCGAAATCCGCGATGCGCGCAGGTCGCGCAGTTCGGATTTCGACAGATCCATTATGTCCTCACCGGCAATCTGGATCGTGCCTCCGGTGACGTGCCCGTTCTCGGGCAGATAGCGGACCGCCGCGAAGGCCGTCGTGGACTTACCGCAGCCCGACTCGCCGACGAGCCCGTAGGCCTCGCCCGGGTGGATCTCGAGCGAGACGCCACGCAGCACGGGTCGTGGAATGCCACGGACGTCGTACGCCACGTGCAGGTCGTCGAGCTTGAGGGCGAGCGTATCGGTGCGGGCTACGGCGCTCATTGTTCGAGTGCCTCCTGCAGCGAATCGGCGATCAGATTGACAGCGATCACGAGGCTGGCAATAGCCGCTGCCGGGAAGACCGTGACCCACCAGTATCCGCTGATCGCGAGCTGGTACTCCTCCGAGATCATCAGTCCCCAGTCGGGCGACGGCGGCTGAATACCAACGCCGAGGAACGACAGCGTTGCAATCGCGAAGATGGCGTAGCCGATGCGAACGGTGAACTCGACGACGATCGGGCTGGTCACGTTCGGCAGGATCTCACGCGTCATGATGTAGAAGCCGCCCTCGCCACGCAACTTGGCAGCCTGGACGTAATCGTTCTCGCGCTCAGCGAGCACAGCCGCGCGCACGGTGCGTGCCACAATCGGGGTAAACAGAATGCCGACGACGAGGATCACCGTCTGCGTGCTCGCCTCGATCCCAGGAATCGGCGAACGGCTTGGCGCGGCGGCGAGTGCAAGCAAACCAACGAGCGTCAAGGGCAGCACCAGAAATGCCTCGATCACTCGCCCGAGCACATCGTCGATAAAGCCACGGTAATACCCCATGATCAGCCCCAACAGCGTGCCGAGCGTGACACCAATGACAGCGGCTGTCGGCGCTGCGATCAGCACCTCTCGCGCGCCCACCATGATCCGCGAGAGCACATCGCGACCAAGCTGGTCCGTACCAAAGAGATGTCCGTTAGTCAGTGGCGGATCGTGGCTAATGCCGTCAGTGGCGTACGGATCGAACGGAGTGATCTGCGCGCCGAACGTGGCACAGACAATCCAGAAGCTGAGGATCACGATCCCGATGATCGCCGACGGGTTACGGATGAAGAGGCGGATTTTCTCGCGCCGTGCAGCCTTCTTATTGGCCGTCTCACCACCACCCGCGGCGGACATCGGGCCGGGAAGTTGCTCCTCAAGCACGCTCATCCCTGATCACCGAGCCGGACACGCGGATTGAGGATCGAGATCAGAATGTCTGCAAGCAGCGTCGCGACCATGTAGACGATGCCGATCACGAGCACGCCCGCAGCTAAAACCGGCAGGTCCTTGTCACGAGCAGCAGTGACGAGTAGCTTGCCGATTCCGTTGTAGTTGAAGATCAGCTCGACTGCGAGCAGTCCACCGAACAGATAGCCGGTCTGGGTAGCGACCACCGAGATCGTTGGCAATAGCGCGTTGCGCAGCACGTGCCGGCGGATCACAACGCCCCGCGAGAGGCCCTTCATGGTCGCTGTGCGGGTGTAATCGGCTTCTAATGACGTCACCACACCTGCGCGCGCCATGCGGGCGATGTACCCGAAGTACACCATCACGAGGGCGAAGATGGGGAGCGCGAGCCGGTACAGCTGATCGAGTGGTGTCGAGCCAGCAGGCACGCTGGCAAGCACCGGAAACCAGTCGAGCTGCAGACCAAACACGACAATCAGGAAGGTGGCGGTAACGAACTCGGGTAGCGACGAGCCGGCCAGGCTGACGACCACGACAGAGCGGTCGAGCAGCGACCCGCGTCTGAGGGCAGCGACAACACCACCAATAATCCCAAGCGGGACGGTTATCAGCAGTGCCAGCAATGCGAGCTTCGCCGAGTTCCAGAACGTCTGTCCGATCAACTCGCTGACTGGTTGACGCGACTGGAACGACTCGCCCAGATTGCCGCGCGCATACTTATTCATCTGCGCGAAGTACTGCGTAATCAGCGGCTTATCCGTGCCGAGCCGCTGGTTGAGTTCGTCGACGGATGCCTGCGGCGCAAACGGTCCAAGCACCTGTCTGCCGACGTCACCCGGCAGTACGTTGGACAGCGCAAAGATGATGATCGTCAACAACAACAGCGTAATCAGCGCAAGGCCAATACGACGGATCAGGAAAACCAGCATCAGAAGAAGGTAGCCTAGTAAAAAAAGGCCGGGATTACAGCGCCATAGCGCCATAATCCCGGCCAATGTTTTCTCGGTTACTTAGACCTGCGATGTACCTTCGAGGAAGGTGAAGCCCATCGCCGTATTGACGACACCCTGGAACTTCGTGTTGAAGGCAGCCAGTGTGTTGATCGTGTACGGAATACCAGCTGGCGTGTTGTCGGTCATGTTCTTCTGAATGGCACCAGCCGTCGCCTTTTGCGCGTCGACATCAACGGCAGCGGCCCAATCCAACCACGCCTTGTCGAACTCGGCATTGTGATAATTCGACGAGTTCCAAACGCCCTTGGTCGAGAACGCAGCGTTGAGGTACACGTCTGGGGTACCACGATGGCCATAGTCGACGATACCGATCGTCGAGGCCTTCGGGCAACCATTGTACTCCGGGCACCAATACTTGCCATAGAACGTGTCGTAGTCAGAACCACGTAGCTTGACTGCGATGCCGGCCTGCTTCATGCCTTCGGCGATCAGGATCGCAAGGCTTGGCATTTCCAGACCCTTGATGTAGTCGAGGTCGATACTAAGGCCCTCAGCTCCCGCATCCTTGAGCAACTGCTTCGCCTGCGCGATATCTTGGGTGCGCTGCGGAACCGCATCCGGATTGAAGTACGGGTAGAGGCTAAAGATCACATGATCGTTGGCGAGCGCACCATGACCCACCAGCGCCTTATCGATCATCTTCTGCCGATCCATCGTCAGCGCAATCGCCTGACGCACCTTCGGATCCTTCAACGGACCCGTGTCACACCGCATCCACAACTCGCGATGCGTCGCCGACGTCAACTCGAAGATATTCATATTCGGATCGTCAAGCAGAACCTGGCCGACATCGGCCGAGAATGCTGGAATACCGTCAGCCTCGCCCGCCTTGACGGCCGTAACCTGTGCCGCACTATCCTCAATGAAGAGGAACTCGAGACCGTCAAGCGGCGTCTTGCCACCCCACCACGTCTCGTTACGAACATACGACGCACCCGTCTTGACATCAAGCTTCGTGATCTTCCACGGGCCCGTGCCAAGGTTCTTATTGGCCTCAAGGTTGTCCTTGACCGTCCACCCAGCCGGCGTAATCTGCGACTGCGTGTTATCCGACGAGACAAGGTACGGGAAATGCCCATTCGGAGTCGACAGCGTAAAGACCACCGTCAAATCGTCGGGCGCAGCAGCACTGCCCTTGGCGAGCACACCATTGAGGGCTGAGTTACCCGCCTCAGCCAGATTGTTGAACGTGGCAACAACATCCTTCGACGTGAAAGGAGTGCCGTCCTGGAACATCACACCTTCGCGCAGCTTGAACGTCCACGTCAACGCGTCCGTGCTCGCACTCCACTCCGTCGCCAACTGCGGCTGAAGCGAAAGATCCGCGGCCGAACGCACGAGATACTCAAAACACTGTGCCGTCACGTTGTAACTGACGAGATCGACCATCGTGATCGGATTGAGACCCTCAGAACTCGGCAGGCCCATCGCCAACTTCATCGTGCCACCCGTCTTGACTGCAGCGGTCGTCTCGCCACCACCGCCACCAATACCCGTGTCGGTCGTGGCATCGCCACCACCACTACTCGTACCACCACAGGCAGCAACGATCGCACTCAACGACGCCAACGACAACCCCAGCACGGTACCGCGCTGAATGAAGTGCCGACGATTGATCTTGCCGTTGGCAAACGACTCGACCAGGTCGAGCTGGAGCGGATCCGCCTTCTTACGGAACGGATCCAACTGATTGAAATCAGTCATACGAGGTCCCTCCTCAGGTCTCGATGCAGCCGCCTTGGAACGGCATGCATTTACGTCGGTGCAAGTATGGCGCATTGTTACCCCGACGCGCAACCCATACCACGATATGAAACACGCTTAGGAGAGGTTTTCGGGCGCTACTGGTCGATCGTGCGGCTCGACCTTGAGCTCGACATCGACCACGCGGATGCGCGAACCATCCACTTCGCGCACCGTAAAGCGAAAACTTTCGTGCGAGATCACATCGCCGGGCCGAGCCGGTCGACCGAGTTCGCCGAAGAGAAAACCCCCGACCGAGGTGTAGTCACCATCCGGTAGATTGCCCGCAAAGCGCTCATTGAAGTCCTCGATCGGAAATGAGGCCTCCATCCGAACGCGATCCGGCGCGAGCCGTATGACCTCGCGCTCGGGAAGATCGAACTCGTCGTTGATCTCGCCGACGATCTCCTCGAGCAGATCCTCCAGCGTCGCAATCCCGACCGTCGACCCATATTCGTCGACGACGATCGCCATGTGCGTCTTGGTTCGGCGGAAGTCCGCAAGTAGCTCGTCGAGCTTCTTCGTCTCGGGCACGATCGGCACGGGTCGAGCGAAGCTGGCGATCGTTGTCTCGGCGGTGTTCGTCATCTGCGCAGCGAAGAGATGGCGGATATGCACGACCCCGAGCAGGTCATCAAGATTATCTCGGTAGACGGGATAGCGCGTAAAGGGCGAATCGAGTGCGCGTTCAATTGCCTGATCCGGTGAGATCCCAACGGGGAGCCCGATCACATCCGGCCGCGGCACCATCACCTGCCGCACCTCCGTATCCGAAAAGTCAAAGACGCTGTGCAGGATGCGCCGCTCCTCCGCCTCGAGCACGCCCTCCTCGTGCGAGGCCGAGATCAGCATCTTGAGTTCCTCTTCCGAGTGGACGAGGCGCATCTCAGATGGCGACTCCAAGCCCATCAGTCGGATCAGTGCCTCGCTCAGTCCACGCAACACCCAGATGAAGGGCCAGAAGACCCACATGAAGATGCTGACGGGCAAGGCGACTCGCAGCGCCACCGATTCGGCTCGCGATAGCGTCAGTGTCTTCGGCACGATCTCACCCAACACGACGTGCAGCGCCGAGATGATCGCGAAGGCGAGGATCACGCTGACGACAATGGTGACCCTCTCGCCGAGCGCGCCACCCGTGCCGAGCAACTCCTCGAAGGCTCTCGAGACGGCTGGCTCACCGACGGCGCCCAGTGCCAAGGACGACAGCGTAATCGCCAGTTGGAAGGCCGAGATGAAGCGCGCGGGATCGTCGATCATGCGACGGACCCGCTTGGCCGCGGCCGAGCCCTCTTCGACGAGCTCGTCGATACGAGTTCGCCGGACCGCCACGAAGGCATACTCAGCCGAAACGAAGAACGCGTTCCACACGATGATCACGAAGATCAGGGCAATATCGAAAATCGCGATACTTGTCATCGCGTACTCGCAGGACGTGACCCGGTCATTGACGCCGATCTACTGGGGTTGCTGTCGCTTGGGGATCCGACACGTGTCCGAAGCGTACCAGCCTTGACACGCGCCTTAGTCAAGCTCACCCGTAATCACGCGGCCTGCCTGCTCTGCAGTCGGATCGAGCTCGAGTGCACGCACCGCAGCAGCCCGTGCCTCTGAACCGCGCTCGAGTCGGGCCAGCGCAATCGCTCGATATTCGTGCCCGACGGCAGACATGGGCTCGGCAGCTACGTGTCGCTCAACTGCGCTAAGCGCCTCAGCAAAGCGCTCTGCGATCAACAAGGCCTCGATCAGTACGAGCCGGGTCGACTCGTCGCTATCCACGACGGCGAGTGCCAGAGTTGCAGCCGTGGCAGCGAGGTCGGGCTGACCCTCTGCCAATAGAGCCCGGGCGGCATGGGCGAGGTGCAGGTGATCATCGTCGTGCATAGCAAGGTCGCGGCGCACCAAATCGGCGAGTGCATCGCGGTCCACCTCGATCGGCCCGTCCGGACCACTGACCGTCGTGATCGCACCGAGCACGCGTAACCGTTCGAACACGGCGGGATCGCCAGGGGCCAAGTCGAGCGCATCGCGGTAGGCGGCGACCGCGGCCGGCGTATCGCCAAGGTCTTCAAAGATCCGGGCCCGGTTGCGATGATAGAGCGGCACGTCGGCGAAGATGCTCGCGACTCCCTCGAGTTCCACGAGGGCTCCTTGGGCATCGCCAGACTCGCGCAGCGCTGCTGCCCGGTTGAGGCGCGCGGGTGCATCTTGCGGATCGATTGCGAGCACCTCGTCGACAGCCCGCAGCGCATCGACCCAACGCTGCTCGGCGAGCGCCTGCTGGACGGCGAGCACCGGTCGCTGTTTGGCGGCGAGCCGACGCAGGTCTGCGGCAATGTCACTGTCCGGCTCGGCTGCAAGATAGTCGACCCCGTAGAGCGCTAGATCAGCGGGCGTCACCGTCGCTGGGTCTGTGCCACTCGGTACCGCGACCTGGAGCGGAAGCCCTGCACGCGCGGCAGCGAATGGGTCGAGATCGATGATCAGCCACTCGGTCATTGCGCCGGGAAGCCTACTTGTTCTGGATTGGGGT
>JBCKBR010000019.1:0-32739 GCA_038911065.1 Gaiellales bacterium
GGATGTGGCGTCCGCCCCCATCACGAAACCCCGCTACCCTGCCGGCATGGCCGAACACGTTTCGACGAACCAATTCAAGAACGGCATGCACATCGACGTCGATGGCACGATCTACCGCATCGTCGAGTTCCAGCACGTCAAGCCCGGCAAGGGTGGAGCCTTCGTGCGCACCAAGTTGAAGACGTTCAGCACGGGCGCTGTTGTGGATCGAACATTCCGCGCTGGCGAAAAGTTTCCCCGCATCTTGACGTCCGTCTCCGACATGCAGTTTCTCTACGACGATGGCACCGATGTCGTGATGATGGATACCGAGACGTACGAACAGGTCTCGCTTTCGCGTGCCGTCTGCGCCGACGATCTGCAGTGGCTCAAGGAAGGCGACACGGTGCAGTTATTGTCGGTCGACGACACACCGGCCTCGCTGCAGTTACCGACCTCGGTCGAGCTCGCCATTACCGCTACCGAGCCGGGCGTCAAGGGCGACACCGTGTCGAATGTAATGAAAGCCGCGACGGTGGAAACCGGTGCGGTGGTGCAGGTACCACTGTTTGTCAATGAGGGTGACGTGATCAAGATCGACACCCGTGACGGCCGATATATGTCGCGCGCCTAGCCATTCCGACGGCAGGAACGCTAATCTCTCCCCGTAATGGCTCGTCTTGTTGACACCACGCTGCGGCTTTTGGCGCAGGAACCGATTGCTGGACGCGTGTCGGCTTCGCTGCAGCTCGAAGCTTGCGAGATGCTTGACAGCGCGGGTTTTCATGTCCTTGAGGTAACGGGTGGGGGCTGCTTTTATAGCGCCGTCAAACGTGGCGTCGAGAGTCCGTGGGAGCGCATCCGCACGCTGAAGCGGCGCGCCACCCAGACGCCGCTCGGGATGGCGTTACGCGGTCGGTTCCTCGTCGGCACACAGCCGGTCGAGCAGGATCTGATTCGCCGCTTCGTCGACACTGCCGCCGAGTCGGGCATCGCGGTCTTCCGCATGCACGACCCGATGAACGATCCCGAAGATCTCGTCGGACCTGCCGAGGCTGTCCGCGAGACCGGTGCGCGCCTCCATCTCGGCCTCGTCTATGACGACCATCCGGATGGTGCTCAGCGTCTGATTGATCGTGCCCCGGCGCTTGCGCAACTCGGCGCTGACCGCCTCTTGTTGCTCGATCCCGCTGGTGCGCTCAACCCGTCGAAAACGGCTGCCCTCGTGACGAATCTGCGTGATGCCGCGGGTATTCCCGTTGGCCTCTATCCGCAGGGTCCGGGGGGTACGTCACTCGCAGTCGCGATCGAGGCGGCGCGTGCGGGAGCCGACCCGATCTCGGTTGCGACGTACCCGCTTGCCGTTTCGGGTCATCGCACGAGCTCCGAACTACTGTGTCAGGCGATTGATGGTCTCGGACTCGAATCGGGGATCAATCAGGGTGTTCTTTGGGAGGTCGCCGAACTGCTCGATCGAGCACTCTTCTCCGACACGACACTGCCGCCGCCGCTGTCTGCCCACGTCTCGCTCTTGGCCGCGCTGAAGGGTGTGCCGGCTGGACTGGTGTCTGGTGTCGAGCGTCGCCTCGCTGTGCTCGACGCGAGTGACCGCCTCGCTGAGGTGCTCGATGAGGTGCAACGTGTGCGCGAGGATCTCGGCTCGCCGCCGGCCGCATCGCCACTCGGCGATGTGTTTGTGCGACAGGCAATCGACCATGTTCTTGAGGGTCGTCGTTGGCACGCAATCGATGGTGAGATGCGCGCGCTGATTCGCGGCGAGTGGGGTCGCCCGCCCGCGCCGGTCAGCGCGGAGGTCGTCGCGCTCGCTGAAACGGGCAATGGTGGTGCCTCGGCGATTCTCGTGCCGAGCGGCATCGCTGCCGCGCAAGTAGAGGCCGGTGAGCTCGCAACGTCGGAAGAAGAACTGTGCCTCGTCGCATTGTTTGGTGAGGACACGCTGCCACTGCTCGAGCGCATGCGTGGGAGGCACAACGCGATCACACCCGGGGTCACGAACGAAGAGGATGACCGCATCCGCAGACTCGTTGAGGTACTCGAGGAGACGGGGCTGGGCGAGTTGACGGTGGAGGAGAACGGGACGCGTATTACGTTGCGGCAGCAGGCCCCGGTGCAGCATGTTGTGGCGGCACCCAGCACTGCTGCACCCGCCACGGAGGCGACTCCGACCGCTCCGAGTGGCACGCAGGTTACGAGTCCGATGGTGGGCACTTTTTATCGTTCCACGTCTCCCGGCGAGCCCGCCTTTGTCGAGGAGGGAACCATGGTCGTGGTTGGTCAGGTGCTCTGCATACTCGAGGCGATGAAGTTGTTCAACGAGTTCAAAGCAGAGACGGCCGGCACGATTCGCAGGATTCTCGTCGAGGACGGGAGCGCTGTCGAGTATGGGCAGCCCCTGTTCGAGATCGATCCCAGCGGAGTCTGAGGCCACCAGTGCTGCGCCGCTGCCTCGTCGCAAACCGGGGCGAGATCGCCGTCCGGATTATTCGGGCCTGCCGCGAGCTCGGCATCGAGTCTGTCGCGGTCTACTCGACGGCGGATAAGGATGCGATGCACGTGCGGATGGCCGATCGCGCCGTCCAAATTGGGCCGCCCGCTGCCGCCGAGTCCTATCTGCGCGTCGATCGACTGGTCTCGGCCGCACTGACGACCGACTGTGATTCGATCCATCCCGGGTACGGCTTCCTTTCGGAGAGCACCGAGTTGGCGCGAGCGTGTGCCGAGCACGATCTTGTCTGGGTTGGTCCGGCCGCCGATGTGATCGAGACGATGGGTGACAAGGCTGTCGCGAAGGATACGATGCGCGCTGCGGGCTTACCGCTCGTGCCGGGTTCGGGTGGACGGCTTGCGAGCCCCGAGCAGGCGCTGGTGGTTGCCAAGGAGGTTGGCTTCCCGGTCATGCTGAAGGCCGCGGCGGGGGGTGGGGGCAAGGGCATGCGACTCGTGCACGCGCCAGACGATGTTCGTGACGCGTTTTTGGCGGCGAGTGCTGAGGCTGACGCGGCCTTTGGCGATGCCGGCATGTACTTGGAGAAGGCGGTGCTCAATGCGCATCATGTCGAAATCCAGGTGATGGGCGATGGTCGGGGCGGCGGTCTGA
The DNA here is from genome assembly GCA_038911065.1 of Gaiellales bacterium. Taxonomy (GTDB): domain Bacteria; phylum Actinomycetota; class Thermoleophilia; order Gaiellales; family F1-60-MAGs149; genus F1-60-MAGs149. The sequence goes on from JBCKBR010000019.1 coordinate 3,098, forward strand.
TTCTCGGCGAGCGCGAGTGCTCGATTCAGCGCCGCCATCAGAAGCTGATCGAAGAGTCGCCGTCGCCCTGCTTGGCTGCTGCGACGCGTCAGACGATGATTGACGCAGCCGAGGAAGCCGTCAAAGCACTCGAGTACGCGGGTGCTGGCACGATCGAGTTTCTGGTGGGTGACGACCAATCGTTTTACTTCATGGAGATGAACACGCGGTTGCAGGTCGAGCACCCCGTCACAGAGGTCGTTGCGAACTTCGATCTCGTGCAGGCGCAACTCCTCGTTGCGGGAGGCGAGGGAGTGCCGTCGTGGGATGGCACGATGCGTGGGCACGCGATCGAGTTCCGCATCAACGCGGAAGATCCCAGGCATGGTTTTCGTCCTGCGCCTGGCCGCATCACGACGTTTCGGCCGGCGCTCGGGCCGGGGATCCGCGTCGACACGTTTATCGAGGATGGTGCGACGGTGCCACCCTTCTACGACTCGATGATTGCCAAGCTGATCGTGTCGGCACCGACGCGCGAGGCCGCGCTGAATCGCGCTGCGCGTGCACTCGACGAGTTTGTGATCGAGGGTATCCCCACCACGATTCCTTTGCTGCGCGAGATTGTCGACGAGCCCAAGTTTCGGGCGGGCACGTACACTACGACGTATATCGACGAGGTTAGCTCGTCGTTGACCACGCTCGGGGAGGCCTGATCATGGCCGCCAAGGCGGACGTCAAGGACGCAGATGGTTCGCGGCGACAATCGCGTCGAGCAGCCGTCATGCTGCTCTATCAAGAGGACATTACGGGGCACCCGATGGAGCAGATCGTGGCGCAACACGAACGCGATTCCGGGCGTCCGTTGCCGTCCTATTCGCGCGGGCTGATCGATGGCGTTCAGCTCCAGCGCGACGTGCTCGATCTGGAGATTGACGAGCGCGCGGATGGTTGGAGCGTCGAACGCATCGCGCCGGTTGAGCGTGCAGTGCTCCGGGTCTGTCTGCTCGAACTCGACCAGGACGATCCTCCCGCAGCTGTCGCGATCGCCGAGGCTGTTGCGCTTGCTCGACGGTATGCGTCGCCCGAAGCAGCGGCTTTCGTCAATGGCATCCTCAGTTCGGCCGCTCGCTCGCGCGGTCAGGGAAGGTAACCTCCGAGAATGGACGAGATCGATCCGTTTGATCAGCTCGTGACGCGTCTTGAGGATGCTCGTGCGCGGCTCGATCGTGCCGACACGCCAGACGATGCGGTTGCTGCGCTCGAGGAACTGCAGGAGACGGCGCGTCAGATTTCGGCAGAGATTGATCGGCGTCGCCGAGCCCTTTCGGATCAGCGTGGCGATGGACAGCTCGATCTCCTCTGACTCGGGCGCCATCGCGCGTCTCGGTGCGCTCGTCGAGGTTGCACTGCGCGATCAGGTCGACGCGGCGATTGGCACCGAGGGCGATCTCGTGCCACTTGCGCAGGCGTTGCGCTATCCGATTGATGCGGGGGGTAAACGGGTCCGACCGATCTTGCTGCTGGCTACGGTCGAAGCATTGGGGGGAGATCTTGCGCGGGCCCTGTCGAGCGCCTGCGCGCTCGAGCTGATCCACACCTTCTCGCTCGTGCACGATGATCTGCCCGCGCTCGACAATGACGATCTGCGGCGTGGAAAGCCAACGACGCATGTCGCGTTTGGTGAGGACGTGGCGGTACTTGTTGGCGATGGTTTGATGGCGCTGGCGTTCCGACTGATCATTGAGGATGCATCGGTGCCACCGTCGGTACGGCTGGCGGTGGCGGGCGCCCTGGCGCGGGCGACGGATCGGATGGTGCGGGGTCAGTATCTCGATCTGCATCCGGTGGAGCAACCCGATGAGGTATTGCTGCGGCGTATGTGCGGGCTGAAGACGGGGTGCCTGCTCGAGGCTGCGATCGAGATGGGATTGGCGCTCGTCGGCGTGGAGGACGATGTTGCAGATGCGTATCGTGCGCTCGCGCGGGAAGTGGGTGTCGGGTTCCAGATGGTCGATGATGTACTCGACGCGACGGCGACGACGGACGTGCTTGGCAAGACGGCTGGTGCGGACGAAGCGAACGGGCGCCAGACGTGGGTGCGTGTGCTTGGGCTCGAGCAGGCGCAGGAGCGTGTCGAGCAGTCGTGGGCGACTACCTTGGCATTGTTGGATGATCTGTCGGGCGAGCCGCAGGCGCTCCGCGCAGTTGTCGAGTTGGTCTACCAGCGGAGGCGGTAGCAGTGGCTCAGCGCCCGCCACGGGAGCGGCTCGATCAGGCGATGGTGGCGCGGGGTGTGGCAGCGACACGGTCGAAGGCGCAGGCCTATATTTTGGCGGGTTTAGTGATGGTCGATGGGCATCCTGCTCGGACGGCTGGTCAGGCAATCCAGCCCGATCAGGTGGTGACGGTGCGGGATCTGCCACGCTTCGTTTCGCGCGCAGGAGACAAGCTCGATGGCATGCTCGAGTATCTCGGTTGGGATCTCACGGGTTCGGAGGCGCTCGATGTTGGAGCGTCCACGGGCGGCTTTACCGACTGTCTGTTGCAGCGTGGTGTAGCCCGCGTGGTTGCCGTGGATGTGGGGTATGGACAACTCGACTCGCGTCTGCGTGGTGACGAGCGTGTAACGGTGATGGAACGCACAAATGCGCGCAGCCTCGTGGCGGGTTCACTTCCTTTTGCGCCGGATCTGATTGTCGCTGACGTCTCGTTTATCTCTTTGCGTCACGTGCTTGGCCCTGCGATTGCCTGTGCCAGAGCGCCCTGGCGGGCGATTGTGCTGGTCAAGCCACAGTTCGAGGCCGCTCCGAGTGATGTCGGTAAGGGAGGGGTCATTCGCGATCCACTGGTGCGTCGCCAGGCGGTGGCCTCTGTCGCCCGCTACGCTTCCAGCCTCGGCGCAGTGCCCCTTGTGGCCCGCGACTCCGGCGTGCCGGGTCCCGCCGGAAATCACGAATACCCACTAGCAATCGTCTCTCACGACCACCCATTCGCCCATGCAACAGACCCCGACCCCGATCGCATCGCCCTTGACGCCGTTGAAGACGCCTAGCGTTCGGCGCGTCCTCTTGGTGACGCACGGCGAGGCGTCTGTGACACGCGCCATAGTGCCGTCGTTGGCTGCGGCAATTGCGGGTCACGGTGTGGAGCTCGTGCTGAGCGAGGAGGAGGTGGCCAAGCACCCCGACCTGCAGCCGATCAGTGTGGATCGTCCGGATCAGGTCGATCTGATTCTCGTGCTTGGTGGCGATGGCACGATCCTGCGTGCTCTGCATCGCGTGATCGGCCGGGCGATCCCATGCGTGGGCGTCAATTTCGGCAACTTCGGGTTTTTGACGACGCTACGGGCAGACGAATTGATCGAGCAGCTACCCGCGGTGCTCGGTGGTGGCCTCGAGGTCGTGTCATTGCCGACGATTGCCGTGGAGACACCCGACGGTCGTTTTCTTGCCATCAATGATGTGCTTGTGACGACCGATCAACTCGGTCGTATGGCGCGTCTCGAATGGGCAGTCAACGGCATCGAGATGGGTGAGCGCGGCTGCGATGGGATCCTCGTCGCGACAGCGACGGGTTCGACGGGCTATAACCTGTCGGCGGGTGGACCTGTCATCGACTGGGGTGTCGATGCGGTGTCGGTGACCTTCGTCGCGCCCCATGCACTCGACGCGCGGCCGCTGATTCTGTCGCGCGGACACGAGCTGCGTGTTGTCTCGCGCACGCGCGATGTTGCGAGCCGGATCGTTGTTGATGGGCAGGCCGTTGCATACCTCGATCGGGGTGGGCAAACTACGATTGGCATGGCGCCCGAAGTTGCGCGGCTGGGTATCTTGGCCGAGCGCCCATTTCTCTCTCGGTACCGCGACAAGTTCGGGCACTGATCGTGCTGGAACGGCTTCGTGTCGAGAATCTTGTGCTGCTGCGATCTGCGGAACTCGAGCCAGCAGCCGGCATGACGGTGATCACCGGCGAGACGGGCGCGGGCAAGACGATTCTGGCTGCTGCGCTCGGGCTTGTGCTGGGCGCCAAGGGCGAGGCGGGGATGGTCGGGCCGCATGCAGAAGAGGTCTATGTCGAAGCGGCTTTTCGGATCGACCAGGCGATCCTCGATGATCCTGCGTTCGAGGGCGTGCGCGACCTCGTTGACGATCTGGATGACGAACTGCTGGTTGCACGCCGGCTTGGCAAAGATGGTCGTGGCCGCACGCTCGTGCAGGGGCGTGGAGCGACTCGCGGCGCGCTCGAGGATGCGGGCGGGCGTCTCGTCGGCGTGGTCTCGCAGCACGAGTCGCGCCGGCTTGCCAAGCCGGCTGCGCAACGCGCCATTCTCGACGCATACGGCGGCGATCGACAGGAGCAGCAGTTGCGGCAGATGGCGACTGTGTGGCGCGAACTCGTCGCGACGCGCCGCGCACGCATGGCCGCGGAACTCGAGGCTTCCGGGCTGGCGGGGCGCGTTGCAGAACTCGAGGGCATTGCCGAGCGGTTCAATGCGGCCGCGCCGAAGCTGGGCGAGGTCGAGGAGCTCGAGGCAGAGCGTCAACGCCTGCGTTTTGCCGATGTCCTCGCTGATGGCACGCGTTCTGCCGCCACGCTGTTGTCGCCCGATGATGGTGTGGGTGCGCTGGATTTGGCGGGGCAGGCAGAGCGTGCGGTGCGCGGGGCGGTGGAGCGCGACGCAGCTCTCGTGTCGGTCGCCGATGAGTTGCGCGAGGTCGTCGTGCGACTCGAGGAGGCTTCGCGCACACTCCATGCCTATGCCGACCAGGTCGAGCACGATCCGCTGCGGCTCGAACAGGTCGAGGCGCGCTTAGATCTGCTCGCCGATCTAGTGCGTCGGCATGGCTCACTCGACGAGGCAATTGTGTTGGGCGAAGAGGCGAATCGCCTGCTGGGTAGTCTGCAGGGCGATGCGGGTGGTGTTGAGGCTGCACGCGCCGCTGAGGTCCTAGCCAATGCTGCGGCTCTGGCGGCTGCCGAGGCGTTGACGAAGATGCGGCGTACGCTCGGTCCAAAGCTGGCTGCATCCGTGCGGACGCACCTTGCGGATCTGGGCATGGCCGAAGCGGCGGTGGAAGTCCAACTATCGACACGGGAGCTCGGCCTGACCGGCGCCGATGATGTGCAGATTTTGTTGGCACCCAATCCAGGATTGGCGCCGGCGCCAATTGCCGACGCGGCGTCGGGTGGCGAACTCTCGCGTATTGCCCTCGCACTGCGGGTGGCTGCCCACGATCGTTCGGCTGTGCCAACCCTCGTGTTCGACGAAGTCGATGCCGGAGTTGGCGGCGCGACCGCCATTGCCGTGGGACAGAAGTTGCGCGACCTCGCCGAGTCGACACAAGTCATCTGCATCACGCACCTCGCACAGATCGCCGCGCTCGCGGATCGGCATTACCGCGTGGTGAAGGTCGCGGGCGACCCGACGGAGACGACGATTGAGCTGCTCGACGACGCAGGTGTTGACGCCGAACTCGCGCGCATGCTCGGTGGCGACGCCGAGGCTACCGAAGCGCTGGAGCTAGCGCGACGCCTGCGTGGACGCGCGAGTGGATATCCTGCCGAAACGTCCTAGGAGGTACGTCGTGCGCATCATCGATCTCTCGCAGCCGCTTGGCCCCAAGACGCCGCCGTGGCCTGGCCAGAAGCCTCTGCAGGCAACAGTGCAGGCGACGGTGGCTGTCGATGGCTACTACATGCGACGCATTGATTTGGGTGAGCATTGCGGGACACACTTCGATGCGCCCGCGCACTTCACGGAGGGCGGCGCGACGGTAGATCAGGTTCCAGCCGATCGGCTCGTCGTGCCTGCACGGGTTGTCAATGTCTGTGGCGACACGATCAACGATCCCGATTACGCCTTGACGGCTGCGGATGTGCTACTGATGGAGGCCGAGCATGGCCGCCTCGAACCAGGCGATGCACTCGTCGTGTGCACCGGTTGGGATCGCCATCTGGCCGATCCAGCACGCTACGTGGGTGACATGCGCTTCCCTGGCGTCGGGATCGACGCTGCCGAGCTGGCGATCGAACGGGGAGTGGTGGGTATCGCCATTGACACGCTCTCGACCGATCGTGGTGTGGCGACCGATTTTGTTGTGCACTACCGCACATTGCCTGCGGGTCTCTGGCAGTTGGAGGGACTCGTTGGGCTCGAGCGGTTGCCGGCTCGAGGCGCAGTCCTCGTTGTTGGCGTGCCGGCTGTCGTCGACGCATCGGGCTTTCCGGCGCGCGTCTTTGGGCTCGTGTTATAGGTCCGCTGCGGCGTGTCATCCGACACCCCGCCTACGATGCGGTCGAGTCGATCACGGAGGAACGAGATGGTGGAGCCCACGACCCGGTACGTGTTTATCACCGGTGGTGTCGTCTCCTCTCTCGGCAAGGGCATCACAGCCGCTTCGCTTGGACGCATCCTTAAGAACCGCGGGCTTCGAGTCGCGGTCATCAAACTCGATCCATATATCAATGTCGATCCGGGCACGATGAGTCCCTTCCAGCACGGCGAAGTGTTCGTCACGGAGGATGGCGCCGAGACCGATCTCGATCTCGGCCATTACGAGCGCTTCATGGATGAGAACACGTCGCGACTGTCAAATGCCACCGCGGGTGCGATCTACGACAGTGTGATCCGCCGCGAACGCCGGGGCGAGTACCTCGGCTCGACCGTGCAGGTGATCCCGCACATCACCGACGAGATCAAACGTCGCGTGCTGCGCGTGTCCGAGGCCGAGGCGGTCGACATCGTGCTCGTCGAGATTGGCGGGACGGTTGGCGACATTGAGAGCCTGCCATTCCTCGAGGCGATTCGGCAGTTACGCAACCAGGTCGGCAAAGAGAACGTCTGCTATGTCCACGTCACACTGGTGCCGATGATCGCGGCTGCGGGCGAACTCAAGACGAAACCCACCCAGCACTCCGTCAACGAGTTGCGTCGCATTGGTATTACGCCGGACATTGTTGTCTGTCGCTCCGAGCATCCGATTACGCGCGACCTCAAGGACAAAATTGCACTCTTCGCCGATCTCGATCCGCGCGCGATTATGTCCTGCGAGGATGCTTCAAATATTTATCGCGTCGCACTCGCGCTGCACAAGCAAGGGTTTGACGATCTCGTGCTCGATGGGTTCGGCATTGCGGCCCCGGCCGCCGACATGTTGGAGTGGGAGGCGCTCGCCGACCGCGTGGATGCCCTCGAGGGAGAGGTCCGGATCGCGATCGTCGGCAAGTACATCCAGTTGCAGGATGCGTACCTCTCGGTTGTCGAGGCGCTCAGACATGGTGCGATTCATCATGGCGCAATACTCAAACTGGTCTGGCTCGATGCTGAGGCGGTGCTGCGGGGCGAGATGCGCGAAGAGCTTGCGTCTGTTGATGGTGTGATGATTCCCGGTGGTTTTGGCGGTCGTGGCGTCGAAGGCAAGATCGCTGCAGCACGGTTCGCGCGCGAGCATCAGGTGCCGTTCCTCGGCGTGTGCCTCGGCATGCAGATCGCCGTTGCCGAGTTTGCGCGCGATGTTGCAGGCATGTCTGGCGCAAATTCCACCGAGTTTGATCCCGAGACGCCCGCTCCGATTGTCGACCTTTTGCCCGAACAAAAAGATGTGCGTGAGATGGGCGGCACGATGCGTCTCGGTGCGGAGCCCGTCACGATTAAGCCGGGCACGAAGGCCTTTGCTGCCTACGGCGAGGAGACCGTCTACGAGCGGCATCGGCATCGCTACGAAGTGTCCAACCTGTTGCGCCCACAGCTCGAGGCGGCTGGCCTCGTCGTATCGGGTACCTTCGCGTCGAAGGATCTCGTCGAGATCATCGAGTTGCCAAACCATCCCTGGTTTGTGGCCAGCCAGTTTCACCCGGAGTTCAAGTCGCGCCCGACGCGGCCAGCGCCGTTGTTCCGCGATTTCATCGGTGCGGCAGTGGCCTATCGCGACGCGGTATCGGTCGAGACGCGGCAAGCAGCGAGCATTCCAGGCGCGACGGCCGCCGCCTAGCGCATGGACGCAACGCTCGACCTGTTCCTTGCGCTGGCGCGTCTGTCGACGCCGCCGGGCCACGAGCGCGCAGCCGTGGACATGGTGCGCCATGTATTAGATTCGTTTGGTGTGACGTCTGATGAAGACGACGCCGGCTCGCGCATCAACGGCGATGCGGGCAATCTCTACGCGCGTATCCCTGGCACCGTGCCGGGGACGCCACTGTTCTTCAACGCGCATGTCGATACGGTCCCGCCGTCGGCGCCGATCGATCCAGTCATCGCAGGCGACTACGTCGTCAACGCCAATGCCACCATTCTCGGAGCCGACAATAAGGCGAGCGTCGCCGGTATGGTCGATGGTATTCGTCGGATTCTCATGGAGGAGATTCCTCACGCAGGTATCGAGCTCGTGATTACCGTGCAAGAAGAAGTCGGATTGCGCGGCGCCAAGGCCTTCGACTGTGATCGACTCGAGGCGCGTATCGGCTACGTCTACGACGTCGATGGCGCGCCGGGCGGCATTGTGATGCGCGCTGCCAGCCAGATCTCGCTCAACCTCGAGTTTCTGGGCAAGGCAGCGCATGCGGGCATTGCTCCCGAAGAGGGTCGCAACGCCATCGAGGCGGCGGGGCGGGCGCTGGCGGCGCTCAGCTTCGGGCGCGTCGGTCCGGGCGCATCTCGCAACGTTGGTGTGATTACTGGCGGACGTCAACGCAACGTCGTGCCCGACGCGTGCCAGGTCCAGCTTGAGGTCCGTAGTCTTGACGACGCTGAGGTCGTGCGTCTCGCCCGCGAGGTCGTTGACGCGGCGAATGCCGGCGCCGCGGCAACTGGGTGTTCGGTCGAAATCCTCCAGACGCGCGAGTACACCGCGTATGGGTTTAGTGAGCAAGATGCCGTCGTGCAGCTCGCCCGGGCGGGGCTTTTGGCTGCGGGCTGTCAGCCGCGCCCGTTCGAGACCGGTGGTGGAGCCGATGCGCACGTCTTCAACGAGCGCGGGCTGCAATGCCTCAATCTGTCCAGCGGCATGGAGATGATCCACTCGGAGGATGAACGGATTCTCGTCAGCGATGTTCAGCTGCTGTCAGATATCACCGTCGAGCTGATTCGCGCAGCTGTCGACTAGCCAACGGGCGCGACGCATCGCCACCAGAAACCCGACCCGCTAGCATGGCTGGGTTCCCTAGGGTGTTTCGGTGCAGCGGAGGTCTTCGACATGCGTGTTGGTGTTGTCAAAGAGATTAAGACGGATGAGTATCGCGTTGCATTGACCCCAGCGGGAGCGCGCGAACTCGTGCATCGAGGGCACGATGTCCTCGTCGAGACGACGGCGGGCGATGGGAGCTCCTTCCCCGACGAGGCGTACGTCGCTGCGGGTGCAAGGGTCGCGCCGTGCGACGAGGTTTGGGCTGCGTGCGACATGGTGCTGAAGGTGAAGGAGCCGCTCGAGTCGGAGTGCAGCAAGATTCGTGACGGCCAGATCCTCTTTACCTACCTGCATCTCGCACCCGCTGCCGAGCTGACGCAGGCGCTGATCAACACCGGTGCCACCTGCATTGCCTATGAGACGGTCGAAACAGATGACCACAAGTTGCCGCTGCTGGCTCCGATGAGTGAAGTTGCCGGGCGTTTGGCTCCACAGATGGGTGCAGCTTCCTTGGAGAAGCCAAAGGGTGGCCGTGGCATTCTGCTGTCGGGCCTGCCGGGCGTTGCACCGGCCAAGGTTGTCGTGTTGGGTGGCGGCATTGTTGGCTATAACGCCGCGTTGATTGCGGTCGGCATGCAGGCGGACGTCTGGGTGCTGGAGCGTTCCGTCGAACGTATGCGCGAGTTAGAAATGATGCTCGACGGGCGCATCACGTTGGAGATTTCGAACAAGCAGATGGTGGAGGAGGCAATCGCCGATGCAGATCTCGTGATCGGCGCTGTCCTCGTGGCCGGCGCACGCGCGCCCCGCCTGATCACCAAGGACATGCTGAGTGGGATGCTGCCTGGTGCAGTACTCGTCGATGTCGCGATCGATCAGGGTGGTTGCTTCGAGACGTCCAAACCGACGACGCACTCCGATCCGACCTATGTCGTTGACGGTGTTGTGCACTACTGCGTCGCCAACATGCCGGGTGCGGTGCCGATCACCTCGACGCGTGGCCTGACGAACGTGACGCTGCCGTACGTCGAATTGCTTGCCGACAGGGGACTCGACGAGGCACTGCGCTTCTCGAAGCCGCTTGCCCGTGGTGTCAACGTGATGGCGGGCAAGGTCACAAACCAAGCGGTCGCCGAGAGTCATGCATTGTCGTACGTGCACGTTGGCGACCTCGTTGAGGGTGTGTCTGTCTGACGCTGCTTTGAAACCGCTGGCATGTGCGAGCCACGTTGGAGTTCGCGTAGCGCAGGGACAGAAGCAAGCGACGCGAACTTCCCTGTTATGCAGGATCTGCGCATCACTGATTTTCTGACATCGCTTCAACTCGAACGCGACGCGTCGCCGCATACGATCACCGCATATACGACCGATCTCGCCGAGCTACAGCAGTTTCTTGAGGCCAACACGCTCGACCTCGATCGCGTGACGGGTGTCGATCTCGAACCATTCGCTCTGGCTCTGCGCGAGCGCGGGCTCGCACCAGCCACCGTGCGCCGCCGCCTCGCGGCCGCGCGCTCGTTGTTGCGGCATCGCGTGCGCGAAGGTGCCCGCAGCGTTGGTGTGCGCGACGTGCCACTGCCAAAGGCACGACAGGCTCCGCCACACGCGTTGACGAGCAGGCAGGCGATTGCACTCATGGAGCATCCGGACAGCACTGGGTTGGGGTTGCGCGATCGTGCCGTTCTCGAGCTGCTCTATGGCGCGGGTCTGCGGGTCTCCGAGCTGTGTGGATTGCGTCCAGGCGATCTCGATCCGGAGCTTGGACTCGTGCGTGTGCTCGGCAAGGGCGGCCACGAGCGTGTCGTGCCGTGTGGCGGGCAGGCCGTCCGTGCCGTCGAGCGCTACCTCGCGCGTGGCCGCACACAGCTCGGGGCTCGCCAAGATGTCGATGCGCTGTTGGTCAATAATCGTGGTGGTCGACTCACCCGCCGTGGGGTCTTCCTGATCGTGCGTCGTCATGCCGAACCACTCGACTTGCCCGATTGGGTGGGCCCCCACGCGTTGCGGCATGCTTTCGCCACCCATCTCGTTGAAGGTGGCTGCGATTTGCGCACGGTCCAGGAGCTCCTTGGACATCAGCGGATCGCCACCACAGCGATCTATACGCACGTGGCAGGCACGCACCTGCGCGAGACATTTCTTGCTGCGCATCCACGCGCCCGAGCAGCCTAGATACCCGTTCGGGCTAGGCTGCAGGCATGCCGGAGCTTCCCGAGGTCGAGACTGTCCGCCGTTGTCTGCTCCCGTTCGTCGAGCAGCAGACGCTTGCGCGGATCGAGATATGCGACGCCAAGCTGGTTGGTCGTGACGATGCGCGACGCGTGGAAGAACGGCTAACGGGGCGCAGAATCCTGACGGTTGATCGCCGGGGCAAGTATCTGTTGTTCCGACTCGATGGCGCCGAGACACTGATCTCCCACCTGCGCATGACGGGCAATTGGCTGATCCAGACCGATCATCAGCCACGGCATACGCGGGCAGTGTTGACGCTCGCTCAAGGCACGATCGTGGTCTACGCCGACGCGCGTCGTTTCGGGACGTGGGATCTACTGGGCGACGCGGAAGCCGCGACGTATCTTGCGGCGCGGCTCGGACCCGAACCGATCGACGCCGACTTTGACGGCGCAACGCTCAAAGCCGCTTTTCGGGGACGCCAGGCACCCGTCAAGGCATTGCTGCTCGACCAACGACTCATCGCAGGCGTTGGCAATATTTACGCCGATGAGGCACTCAATGCTGCAGGCATTCACCCCGACACGCCGGCGGGCCGTCTGCGACAGCCACAGCTCGACCGCCTCGCAGTGACGACGCGTGAGGCACTGCTCGAAGGCATTCGCGCCCAAGGCGCATCGATCAACGATTTCCGGAATCCCGACGGTGGTTATGGCTCGATGCAAGAGCGTTTTCGCGTCTATGGACGCGACGGCGAACCGTGCCTCGCCTGTGGCACGGAGATCATCAAGACGCGCTGTGCTGGACGCGGCACGCACGTCTGCCTCAGGTGCCAGCCGAAGCCACGGCGGCGGGGAATGTCGCGCGCGAAACGGACGTTGAATAAGGTGTGAAAAACGTCATTGTGTACTCCGCTGATTGGTGCCCCTCCTGTGCACGCGCAAAGGCGCTGTTGACTTCCCGGGAGATCCCGTTCGAAGAAACCAACGTCGACCGTGTGCCCGGCTTCCGCGAGAAGCTCGTGGAGATGACGGGGCGCAGGACTGTGCCACAAATCTTTGTCGACGGCGAGCCGATTGGTGGTTACGACGACCTCGCCGCGCTCGATCGTAACGGCGAACTACTCGCGCTCGTTCGCGATTAGACGCAGAGGTGGCGGGCGCCTACGCGACGGAGGCGATTGTCCTGCGGTCGTTCCGCACGGGTGAGGCCGATCGTGTCGTACATCTGCTGACACCCACGTATGGGCGCGTCAATGTGATCGCCAAGGGTGCGCGTAAGACGACGGCGAAGATGGGCGCGCGGCTCGAGCCGTTGACGCGGATCGACGCGATCGTCCAGCCGGGCAAGAGTGACCTCGCGACAATCACGGGTGCCGATGTGCTCTGGTCGGGGGATCAGCTACGTCGCGATCCCGTGCGTGTACTCGCTGCGATGAGCGCTATCGAGGCGATCGTTCGGCTCTTTCCTGAACCCGAGCCAGACGAGCGTCTCTACCGCGGGCTGCAGCGCTACCTCGAGGCGCTAACGGAGCCACTCGGCGATGATCTGCGGGGAGCAGCCGACAGCTTGACACTCGCCTTCGTCGTCAAGCTGCTGGCGATCGCGGGTTGGCGCCCCGATGTTGCGGCCTGTGTTGGTTGTGGTGGCGCGGTCGCTGTCTATGACGCAGCGGCAGGCTGCGGGTTTTGCGCGTTGTGTGGCAGTGGGATTCCGTTGGGTCCGGAAGCCGCTGCCGCGACGGTACGGATGCTCACAGAGGCGCTTGGTGCTGTGCCGACGCCGGCGCCGAACCTGCGCTCCCTGATCGCACAACTCTGTCGTGCGACAGCAGAGGAACACGGTGGCGTCCGCCTCACACTGTTGGGCGAGCGCCCTACGGCTGCAAGCTAAAAAGCGTGCCCCGCTGTGACGCAAAGTACAACTCGCCTGCCGCATCCTGGCCGAGTGTCGTTAAGCGTGGTACACGTACACCAATAGCGACGCGGGTGGGTGCTTTGCGGGTCAGCGACCAGATCGTGCTGGTGCAGAAGTCGCCGAACACGTAACGGTTGCGAAGCGATCGAATCGCTTTGCCGCGATACATATACCCGCCGATCACCGAGCATCCGACCGAGCCGTCGTACGTTGCGACCGGCGTAATCAGCGTGCCTGCTGCGGGTTGTGACACATACGGCAAATCGCCCTCCCAGACATTCCAACCAAAATTTGGCAGTGTGGGCGCGGGGTTCGGGAGCCAACTTACCTCGTCGCGCAGGCGTTCTCCGGCGTCGCCAACCCAGAGGCTCCCCGTGCGCTGATCGAACGAGAAGCGCCACGGGTTCCGTAGCCCAATCGCCCAGATCGGCGCCTCGCCGCCACCGAGGGCGAATGGATTGGTCGATGGGATCGCGTACGGCGCGCCCTCATTGACGTTGATGCGTAGGATCTTACCGAGCAGGGTGTTTGTGCTCTGTGCTCGGTTGCCGGGGTCGCCGCCAGCACCCCCATCACCCGTGCCGATATAGAGGAAGCCGTCTGGCCCAAAGGCGAGCTGGCCACCATTGTGATTGGCGTACGGTTGGCGAATCGAGAGCAGTGTCGTCGCCGACCCCTTCAGAAAGTGGTCGTACTTGCCGCGCCGAAAACGCACAATCTGTGTGGTCCCGGCAGCGTCTGTGTAATTGACAAAGACGAAGCCATTGTCCTTGTAGAGCGGGCTGTATGCGATTCCCAGCAGGCCTTGCTCGCCGCCCTGTTGGCCGACTCGATCGGTGAGATCGGCGAGCACGATGACCTTGCCATTCCTGACGGAAACGATTCGTCCGGCCTGTTCGGTGACGACGGGTCGGTTGTTGCCGGGACGAAACGCAATCGCCGTCGGTGCTTTGAGTTTTGTCGTTAACTGTCTCAGTGAGAGCGCGTGTGCACTTGGCACAACGATCATTGCTGCTGCAATCGTCACAAGCAGGAGGCGAAGGTAGCGTCTAAACATGCTCTCAGGGTATCGGCGTTTTCTCCCCGACGGGGTATCCAGCAGGGGGAAGTCGGTAGCCTTCTCCTGTGCAGACCGAATCCGCACCAACGACCTTTCAAGATCTGATTCTTCGCTTGCAGGCGTTTTGGGCTGCCGAAGGGTGTGCGATCCTCCAGCCGTACCACACGGAAGTTGGTGCTGGCACGATGAATCCCGCCACGCTGTTGCGCTGTCTGGGACCCGAGCCATGGGCGACGGCGTACGTTGAGCCGTCGATCCGCCCGACCGACGGGCGCTATGCCGAGAATCCCTACCGGTTGCAGCACTACTACCAGTTTCAGGTACTGATCAAGCCCTCGCCCGACGATATCCAAGAGGCGTATCTGCGCTCTCTTGCTGCCGTCGGCATCGATGCGGCTGCACACGATGTGCGTTTCGTTGAGGACAATTGGGAGGCGCCGACCCTGGGCGCGTGGGGGACGGGTTGGGAGGTCTGGCTCGACGGTATGGAGGTGACGCAGTTTACCTACTTCCAACAGGCCGGCGGTATCGACTGCGACCCGATTTCCGTCGAATTGACGTACGGCCTCGAGCGGCTCGCGATGTATCTACAGGGCGTCGAATCGTGCTGGGAGCTGGCCTGGTCGCCGGCTCTGTCGTATGCGGATATGCATGCGCGCGGCGAGCGCGAGTGGTCGAAGTACAACTTTGAGGTCGCCGACGTTGCGGGTCTCGTGCGGGCATTCGATCATCACGAGGCCGAGTGCGGGCGGTGTCTCGAGGCAGGGGTATCTGTGCCGGCCTACGACCAGGTACTGAAGTGCTCGCACGCCTTTAATCTGCTCGACGCGCGTGGCGCGATCTCTGTCACCGAGCGCGTCGCCTACATCGGGCGTGTGCGTGCGCTGGCACGTTCGGTTGCTCATGCCTACCTCGGTTTGGATCTCGTATGACTGCTGCGCTCTTGATCGAGCTCGGCTGCGAAGAGCTGCCCTGGAGTGCCTGTCGTGTCGCAGAGCGCGAGGCTGGGGCGACGATTGAGCGTCTGTTGACGGAGCGCCGTCTGGCGCCAACGTCGGTGGAGGTGTTTGTGACGCCGCGGCGGATTGCCGTGATCGCCGAGGGCGTGCCGGCGGAGGCCCCCGCAGAGACGAGCGTGAAGACTGGTCCACCCGAGCAAGCTGCCCGCAATCAGGATGGCTCGTGGTCGAAGGCGGCCGAGGGTTTTGCGCGTAAGTATGGGCTCACACCCGAGCAACTCGAGGTCACGGACGGGTTGTTGACGGCGACCGTCGCCGTCGAGGCCGAGCCGCTTGCCACGCACGCGCAGGCGCTCGTCGATGGTCTGATCGAGGGCCTCCAGATGCCGAAGAACATGCGCTGGGGTGCGGGTAGGCTGCGCTTCGCTCGCCCGATTCGCACACTCGTTGTGTTGTATGGCGACACGGTCTTGCGGGCCGAGGTGCAGGGCGTACAGAGTGGTCGCACCGTGCGCGGGCATCGTCTGCTGCAGGCGACGCTTGAGATCGCCCACGTGGACGATTACGTGACGGATCTGGGTGGTGCTGGCGTGGGAGCGCGTACGGGAGAACGACGCGAGGTGATTGAGGCGCTGCTGACGAGTGAGGCAAAGTCGCACGATGCCACGTGGGACGATCCGGGCCGCGTGCTCAACGAGGTCGTCTATCTGGTCGAGTGGCCACGTGTGATCGACGGCTCGATCGGTGAGCAATACTTGGACCTTCCCGAGCGTGTCCTTGTGACGGCGATGCAGTCGCATCAGCGCTATATCCCGCTGCGGGGTTCGACGGGCACGCTGCGACCCGTCTTTTTGACTGTTGTCAACTCGCACCCCGATGCGGATGACGCCGTACGCGCGGGGAACGAGCGGGTACTCGCGGGACGCCTCGACGACGCTGTCTTCTCGCTTGCCAAAGACCGAGAACGTGGCATCGAAGCGATGGCGGCCGAACTCGATCGCATCACGTATCACCAGCGCCTCGGCACGCTCGCCGATCGCACGGCTCGACTGATGGCGCTCGTTGCATTTATCGCAGACGGTTCGGATATCGCGGGTGACGAGCGGTCGCACGCGATCGAGGCTGCGCGGCTTGCGAAGGCCGACCTGGCCTCGACGATGGTGGGCGAGTTCGCCGAACTGCAGGGCGAGACGGGTATGGAGTACGCGCGTGCGGCCGGGCAACCCGAGCCGGTGGCGCTCGCGATTCGCGAGCAGTATCAGCCGGATGGGGCGGGTCGTCCTGTGCCCGAGACGCTACCGGGTGCGCTGTTGGCGCTTGCGGATCGCTTCGACCAACTGGTTGGTGTCGTCGCGATCGGCGAGCGTCCGACCGGGTCACGCGATCCGTACGCCCTGCGGCGAGCGGCTGCGGGTATCGTCGAGATTCAGGCACGCTATGGTCTCGCGCTCGATCTACCGCTGCTGGTGGCAGAGACTCACGCGCTGCTCGTGACACAGCAGGCCGATCTGGAACTCGACCTCGGCGCGACGACGGAGATTGTCGTGCCGTTCATTCTCGATCGTGTCGACCAGGCTTTGGGTGAGAGTGGCGTCGCGGTCGATGTCCAGCGAGCAGCAAGGGGTGCCGGCAATGTTGATCCTGCCCGACATGCTGCGCTCGCGCGGGCGTTGCATGCCGCTGTGGACTCCGACGAGCTCGCGGCTGCGCATGCTGCGGTTACGCGCTGCAGTCGTATCACGGAGAAGGAGACTGCGGCCGATGCACTCGATGCGCAGCTGCTGCTCGACCCAGCGGAAGCAGCGCTGGCCGAGCTTGTCGCAGTAACCGGTCCTGAGATTGCCGCTGAGCAGGATCCGGCAGTCGCCCTGCGCCTTGCGGCGCAGTTGGCACCGGCGGTGGATGCGCTCTTCGATGCCGTGATGGTGCTCGACGAGGATGCGAATGTACGTGCCAATCGTGTGCGCCTCCTCAACGAAGTTGTCGCAGCATTTCTCCCGATTGGCGATCTGACGAAGCTGCAGCGATGAGTGCCAAACCCGTCGAGCTGCACATCATCTCGGACTCCACCGGCGATACAGCGTCGCGCGTGGCACGCGCCGTGCAGGCGCAGTTTTCCGGCTCGCCGGTCAATATTGTGCGGCATCCGCGCGTGACGACGTTGGAGGGTCTGCAGTTGGTCTTTACGCGGCTCCGCGGGCAGGGTCGGGCTGCGGTGTTCTTTACGCTGATCGACCACGATTTGCGGGCGCGGGCCACTGAGCTCTGTGAGCGTCACGATTTGCCTTCGTGCGATTTGTTGGGTGCGCCACTCGAGGCGCTGCAGCAGGCCTCGGGGAGTCAGGCCGAACTCGTCCCAGGGCGTCCCGTCGCGCTCGAGATCGATTACTTCAAGCGCGTCGCGGCGATGGAGTTTGCGGTCAAGCACGACGATGGATTGTCGGGTGAGGGGCTCGCTGAGGCCGACATCGTGATCGTTGGCGTGTCGCGTACTGGCAAAACTCCGCTCTCGATGTACCTCGGGTATCTCGGCTACAAGACGGCTAATACGCCGCTCGTCCCGGGTGTCGAGCCGCCCCAAAAGTTGTTTCGGATTGATCGCGCTAAGGTTGTCGGCTTGACGATCGATCCTGAGCGGCTGCAGCGTATCCGTGGTCGGCGCCTCCGAGCGATGGGGGGTCGCGCACGTAACAACTACGCTGATCTTGCGAAGATCTTGGAGGAACTCGACGACTGCGCGAGCGTGTTCCGCAAACTCGGTTGTCCTGTCATCGACGTTTCGAACCTTGCAGTCGAAGAATCAGCATTGCGGGTCATAAACTTAGTTGAGGAGCGATCTCGAATAGACGAGGATGGTGGTAGTGATGGTGTTTCATGAGATGCGAGTCGCGTACCGCAACGGCGAGTTGTCGGAGACCGCGGCGGGTGATAATCCAATCGAGTTGTTCTTGTCGTGGATTGGGACCGCACGTGGCTCGGGAGCGATTCTCGAGCCGAACGCGATGACGCTCGCAACCGTCGGAGTCGACGGTCACCCCTCTGCGCGGATGGTGTTGCTGAAGGAGGTCGAGGACGACGGTTCGTTCGTGTTCTATACGAATCGTGAGGGACGCAAGGGTGCCGAGCTTGCTGCGCATCCCCACGCCGCATTGGTGTTCTGGTGGGAACCACTCGAGCGCCAGGTGCGCATTGAGGGCAGCATCGAGTTGACATCGACGGAGGAGACAGCTGCGTACTTCGCATCGCGCCCGCGCGAGAGTCGCATTGGGGCGTGGGCATCGCAGCAGAGCAGACTCGTTGCGGATCGCTCTGCGCTCGAGGCACAGTTTGCGGCGGCAGACGCAGCGCATCCGGGTGAGAACGTGCCGATACCGCCATGGTGGGGTGGTTACCGCGTGGAGCCGTCGTCGATCGAGTTCTGGCAGGGGCGCATGGGTCGCATGCACGATCGTTTGCTTTACACCCGCGACCGGAATCGCTGGTCGCGAGTGCGTCTGCAGCCGTAATGGTCAGCCGGTAGCCTTTGCCTATGTCGAAGAGCCGCGTCGTTGCACCGAGTATGGTCGAGCAGGCCTGCGAGATCTTGCGCGAGCGCATTCGCTTGGGCGATATTCCACCGGGCACCCGCTTGCGGCAGGAAGTGCTGGCCGAGGAGCTCGGAGTTTCGCGCACGCCGCTGCGCGAGGCGATGCGACTGCTCGCCGCCGATGGGTTAGTCGTATTGGAGCCGAACCGTGGCGCGGTTGTTGCCGAGCTCAGCCACGATGATCGGGTGGCGTTCTGGGAGGCGCGGTTGGCACTCGAGCCGGCTGCTGCACACATGGGCGCTCAACGTCGGGCAGCGTCGGGCGTGGCGGCGATGGAGGCCGCGATTGCGGATCAGCGCGCTTCGATGGTGGGGGATCAGGGTTTCGCGGCCAATCGCGCGTTTCACTTGGCACTCGTCGCGAGTGCGGGCAATCCGCACCTCGATCGTTTTGCCGAGGCGCTGTGGGTGCGTGCCGTTGGCGCGGCGATCTATGCCACGCAGGCGTCGAACGACAGTGTTGTCTCGGCCTATGCAGATCAGCACGCGGCGATTCTTGCCGCGATTACGAGTGGCGATGCCGATCGTGCTGAGGTCCTGACGCGCGAGCACATCCTCGCGTCGCCGGTTCCGGGCTCGATTTCGTGATGGGGGCGTCCGCCCCCATCACGAAATCGCGCACAAAAGGACCCGGGTCCTTTTGTGCGCGCGCACTGCGTGCGCTTGCGTGACACCTGCGAGTGGGCTCGTCAGAGCGTCGTGCCTTCGAGGATCTGCAACGTCTTTAGGTCCGAGTAGAAGTCGAGCGCGTAATCGCCACCTTCGCGCCCGATCCCGCTGATGCCCGCACCACCAAACGGTGCGGTCAGATCGCGCACGAGGAAGCAGTTGACCCAGAGGGTGCCGGCCCGTACGGCTCGGCCGACGCGGTCGGCCCGTTCGGCACTCGACGTGAAGAGGATGCCGGAGAGGCCGTACGCCGTCGAGTTTGCCAACGCGATCGCCTCAGTCTCAGACGCAAATGTCTGGATCGTCAAGACCGGCCCGAACACCTCGTGTTGCACGATCTCGCTGTCGTTACTGCGCGGACGGATCAGGGTTGGCTCGTACCAGAGGCCGCCGATCGCCGGCTGCTGACCACCGCGAACGATCTCATCGCCCGCTGCCCGTGCTCGCTCGACGAACCCGGCAACGCGCGCTAGGTGGTCGGCATGGATCAGTGGGCTGATCGTCGTTGCTGCGTCGTGTGGGTCGCCGAGCACGTGGCGATCGGTCTGCGCGTGGAAACGCGCGAGGAAGTCGTCCACGACGGACTCCTCCACAAGCAGGCGTGTGCCCGACAGGCAGACCTGGCCCGCATCGTCGTACTGCAGGGCCGCCTTCGCGGCTGCCGCATCGAGATCGGCATCGGCGAACACGATGAAGGGATTCTTGCCACCCAATTCGGCTGTGAAGGGCACGATGTTTTCGGCGCCGGCACGGCCAATCTGGCGTGCCGTCTCGGGCGAGCCCGTAAAGCTCAGCCGCCGCACGCGCGTGTCCACCACAAGCGCCGCGCCGACCTCTTCGCCAATACCCTGGACGAGGTTGAAGACGCCGGGCGGAAAACCCGCCTCGTCGACCAGGTCGAACAGCATCGAGCACGACAGCGGCGACCATTCGGCGGGCTTGAGGACGACGGTGCAGCCGGCAGCCAAGGCCGGCGCTGTCTTCCACGTCGACAACATAAATGGCGCGTTCCACGGGGTGATCACGACGGCCGGACCGCTCGGATTGCGCAGCACGCGATTGGCCGTGCCGTTCGACTCCCACACGCGCTCGCGATACGCACACGAGAGATCCGCGTAGGCGCGAAAGTTGCGGGCGCCACGGCTGATCACGCGCGCCTTCAACGAGCGCTCCAGCATCGCCATGTCCCAACACTCGACCTCCGCAATCGCATCGTTGTGCTGGTCGATCAGTTCGGCAAGCCGGTGGAGATACGGAGCGCGGCCGTTCTCTCCGAGCGCTGCCCACGCGGGAAACGCGGCTGTGGCTGCACTAATGGCCGCATCCGCCACGGCCGCATCGCCACGGCTCACCTCGGCCAAGAGCGATCCATCGATCGGCGAATGGTCCTCGAATGACGTAGGGCTACCAACACGCGCACCATTGATGTAGTGCTCGGTCGAGACGCTGTGCCCCGCAATCGTTGCGCGCGTACTCATGCGCTGTCGGGTGTGCGCAGATCCACAATCGTCTCGAGATCGTCGATGGTGTACGCGAAGGTAAAGCGGTAGCCGCGACCGACACGAACGGGCGCGAGCGCCGTGTGCTCCTCGTTCGGCGCGCCCTGGAACGACAGGGTGGCTGCGCCTTCCCAGATCGGCGAGATCGCACGATCGCGACTGATCGCGCGCACCAGCTCGTCCACGGCTGGGGTGTCGTGCTGACCGGCTGCCAGTCGTGGAAAGTGTCGGCGGTTGACGAGTGGTGGGCCGTTGTGTACGGGGCCGCTCTCGCTCTCAGCTTCGAGCGTCAGCGTCATTTCGATGAGGCGACGATCGTTTGCTGCCAGCGTTCCGCCGAAGATCGTGCCGGGTGCGACCGAGGCATCGGCGAGCGTGCCAAGGCCGAAACTGCGTGTCATCCAAACCGAGCCGAGCTTCTTGGGGAATCCCTGGATCCAGCCGCGCATCAAGGCAAAGTCGCGATCGACCCAGATGTAGGGGCACGTCGTGACGGGCTCGCCGTCGAGGGTGCCATTGAGGACGATGAAGGCCTCCTTGTACTGGCTCCGCGACGGGTCAATCAACTCGTTCTTATCCGTCGTGCAGGACTGCCAGTCGGCGAACACGACCGCGGCCTTGCCAGCATCCTCGGTGAGTGGCTCGATCCCCTCGGGTAGGACGGCGGCGACGGCAGCCGGATCGGCCCAATAGTCGACGACCATGAAGTCGGCGACGTAGTGCCACGGTGGTCGCGGCACGAGGCTCGCGCTGCCGTTGGGGGAGAGTGGGAGGCTGTAGCCGTTGCTCATGCGGATGCTCTTTCGGTTAGGCGTGGTTGGCGTACTCGCACCATTCCCAGTCCGTCACGGCCTGAGAGAAGCGTTGGAGTTCGCGTTGCTTGACGGCGACGATGGCATCGACCATGGGCTGTCCGAGCGCATCGACGATGACGGGATCTGCTTCGAGCGCCACGAGTGCTCCAGCAAGATCGGTGGGAAGTGCGGGTGGTGTGACGGCACCGAGCGCTTGTTCGATTCCGTCCCGCCCGGCGGCGAGCGCGACTGCGGTTAGGAGGTACGGGTTGGCCGAGGCGTCGCCGATGCGCAGCTCGACGCGCGTCGCATCGCCCCACTGTGGCGGTACGCGTAGGTAGGCGGTGCGGTCGTCACCGGCGGCATCGGCCACCGTCGGGGCGAGGCCGGCGCCGCCCAGCCGCTTATACGAATTGATTGTTGGTGCGGCAATTGCAGTGATCGCCGGAGCGTGCGCGACGAGTCCGGCAGCGAATGCGTGTCCGATCTCTGAGAGGCCACCGCCAGCCTCGGCGAAGACATTGGTCTCGCCCGACCAGAGCGACAGGTGCACGTGGTGGCTTGAGCCTTCGGCATTGGCAAACGGCTTCGCCATGAAGGTGGCGAGGAGTCCCTCCATCGAGGCTAGCTCCTTGACGCTCTCTTCGAAAAGAAACGCTCGGTCGGTTGCGTCCATCGCCTCGCCATGGCCGATGTTGATCTCGAACTGTCC
This sequence comes from Gaiellales bacterium, assembly GCA_038911065.1. Taxonomy (GTDB): domain Bacteria; phylum Actinomycetota; class Thermoleophilia; order Gaiellales; family F1-60-MAGs149; genus F1-60-MAGs149. Next base: position 25,567 of record JBCKBR010000019.1, read on the forward strand.
GGGCGAGAACTCGCGGTGCATCGCGGTCGTGCCGAGACCGAGCGCCGTGACGTAGTCGTGGATGCGGCGCATGATGCCGTCGGGGTCGGCGCGGCGCCCCGACGTGTAGGCCATGCCGACGAGCGGGGAGTAGCGTTCGTAGCCCGCGTCCGTGCTGCGGAGCAGGTAGAACTCTGGCTCAGAAGCGGTGACGGCGCCGTAGCCCAGCGCTGCGCAGCGTTCGAGCTCGCGGCGCAAGACACTGCGCGCACACAGCGGCGATGGGTTGTGGTCGAGTCCGATCAGGTCGGCGAGGAGCCATGCGGTTGCAGGGTCCCATGGCAGTTGGCGCGCGCTTGCCAAGTCCGGCACGGAGTGAATGTCTGGTAGTCCGTGCCCGCCAGGGTGCGGCTCGTCCATCAGTGGTTCGCCGTCGAGTCCTTCGACGAGGCTTGCCTCGCAGAAGCCAATCCCGTGCATCAGTCCCGGCAGCGAGTCGAGCGGAAAGTCTTTGCTGCGGGGGCGCCCGTGCGGATCGGCGTGGATCACGCGGATTCGTTCTACGCCGCGTGCAGCTAGTGCGTCGCTGACTTCGATGCTGTTGCCCATTTCCATCAAGACGACTGTAGGCGGTTAGTGCGACTCGAGTGGTGGGAGTGGTGTGCCTTGGGCCTCGCGCTGATGTCGTTCTGAGTCGACGGCAACGTCGTCGAAGCGGAAGTACGATCGTGGCGGCAGGATGCCCCAGGTATTCGAGGCGAAGGCATCGTCAGGCCAGCTACGTGGCGTGTGTGGCAGGCGCAGGATCTCCATGTCGCAGTACAGCTCGACGAAGAGGTTCTCCTCAGGAATGCGCACGTAGGCGCACAAGTTCTGTGCGAGGTTGTGGCGCACGGGTCCCCAGCCGAGCCATCGACCATGGCGTCCGAGGTGGTCGAGGAAGACGCACAGCTGGCCCCAGTCGACGATGTCAAAGGCGATGTGGTGGAAGTGCGCTGGAGCCATGCCCACGATTGCCATCTGATGATGCTCGGGGTGAAGGTGAAACCAGATGCCAGCATCGCCGAGGTAATCCGAGATGTCCATCCCGAGCACGTCGGTATAGAACGCGGTGGTTTCCTTGATGTTGGGCGCCAGGATGTTGATGTGGCCGAGCTTGCGGGGATGCATGCCGGGCAGTGTTGTGGTTCGTCGCCCGGGGGGTGGCCAGTTTTCTGTGGCGAGTCGCTCGCGGTACGTCACGAGTTGGATGCCGCTTCCGGAGGGGTCGACGAGGCGTAGCGAGCCGTCGGATTCGCGGTCGAACAAGACGCCACAGGCGTCGAGGTGGGCGGCCGCGTCATAGAGGGAGCAGTCGGCTGCGAGTTCCCAGCCGGTGTGGTCGTGGTCGGGTTCGCGATCTTCGACGAGTTCGAGACAGTAGTCCTCAGAGTCGCAGGCGAGCAGCGCGCGTCCGCGCTCCTTGGCAACGATCGTGAGGCCAAATTGGATCGACCAGCGTGCTGCGGCTTCGTCGAGGTCGAGCACGCGTAAACACGCGTGATGCAGATCGTGCAACTTGATGCTCATGCGTCCACCTCTCCTGCGGCGACGCGCCGCTCGGCTTCGTCTTCAGAAATCGCAAGTGCAACGTGCAGCGTATTGGCGGACGTCTCTGGCTGGGAGCCAGTCCCCTTCAGGTCGACGTCCCAATCGACGACGGTGTTGCGCAGAACGGGCAGACCCGTGATTTCGACCTCGACGACGTCACCCACAGCCATCGGGCGCGAGTTGGCCGGCGTGCCGGTCAGGACGATGTCGCCGGGCAACAGGGTGATCACGCGACAGAGGTCGGCAAGCTGGTAGCGGTAGTCCCAGATCAGATCGTCCTGATCGCCTTGCTGGACTACAGCGCCGTTGATGCGTGTGGTCAGCGTGAAGCCCTGGTCGGGTGTCCACTCGTCGGCGGTGACCATCACCGGACCGAGCGGCAGGAAGCCGTCTTGGCCCTTGACGCGCAGCATCGAGCCTCGGTCGGCGTGGCGAAAGTCGTGCAGGCCGACATCGTTGGCGGGGGCGAATCCGGCGACGTACCTATGCACCTGCTCGGGCTTGACGCCCTTCATTTCGCGGCCGACGATCACGGCGATCTCGCCTTCGTAGTTGAGGAACTGCGTGCCATGGGGGCGGCGGATCTCGCCGAGGTGGCCGTTGAGCGTGGTGGGTGGCTTCATGAAGTACGAGGGCTCGGCGGGCATCTTGGCTTGGTACTCGGTCAGGCGCGACTGGTAGGTGAGGTGCACGGCCATGATCTTTGAGGGCTCGGCGGGTGCCAGCCAGCAGGCCTGGTCGACACCAACAGCGTCGCCGGCGTCGAGCTGGACGGTATCGTCGATCAGCGTGCCCCACTGCGGTGCGTTGTTGTGCAGGATGCGGGCGCGCAGCATTAGGCGGGGCTCGGGAGCGGATGGGTGGGGGGCGATGTGGTGATCATGGTCTCTCCTGGCCGGGATCCTACGGGCGTTTGCCTTGAGTGGGGGGACGCTGCAACGCGTTGTGGATACTGTATCCAATCAATTGCAAGAAGTGAAATTGTGTGCGATAGTCGCTCTGCAATGATGTGCAGTAGGAGAACGTCGTAGGAGCACGAACCTGCGGCGAGGAGCGCATCCGGTCAAGGATGCAGAGACAGAGGAGTGTCATGGGAGCGCAAATGCAGGGAGGCGACAAGCTCGGCAAGGGCAACCTCAGCCTCATCGACGTGATCGCCCAGTCGATCGGGTTCATCGGACCCGCCTTCGCGGCGGCCTTCTTTATCCCGACGATCGTGGGGTTCACCGGCAAGGGCGCCGGCATTGCCAGCCCGGTCTCGATCCTGCTGACCATGGTCGGCATGTGCGCAGTCGCATGGATCATCTCGCGCTTCGCACGTCGCATCCACGCAGCGGGTTCGCTCTATGACTACGTCACGGAGGCCTTCGGGGAGCGCGTCGGCTTCGTGGCCGGCTGGATCTACTACGGCGGCGTGATCGCTCTCACCCTGGCCATCGGCCTTGCCTTCGGCGGGTTCCTGCAGGGAACGCTGATGATCTACGGCGTCGACATCGCCTGGTACTGGCTGTCGATCGCCTTCTGGATCGTCGCCGCACTCATGCTGTTTCGGGGAGTAGCAATCTCGACGCGCGCGCAGCTGGTGCTCGGTCTTGGATCGTTCCTCGTCATCCTCGCCTTTTCGGTTTGGGTGATCATCAAGGTGGCTGGCGACACGGGCCTCAGTGGTGAGCCGTTCAACCCGAGCTCGTCGAGTAATGGCTGGAACGGCATCTTCTTCGGCATCCTTTACGCCGCGATTATGTTCATCGGCTTCGAGTCGGCGGCGAACCTCGCGGAGGAGACCAAGAACCCGCGTAAGCACATTCCTCTGGCGATCTTCGGGTCGACCATCGCCGTGGGTATCTTCTACATCATCGTCGCGTACTCGCAGGCTCTCGGCTTCGGGCTCGACGTCAACGCCTGGCTGGAGGCCTTCCCGCCGCTCTACGCGCTATCGTCCGATCCGACCTACGGTGGCTCGACGTTCGGCGAGCTCATCCAATGGATCATCGTGATCGATATCGCTGCGGTCGGTCTTGGTACGGCGACCGCTTCGAGTCGTGGCGTCTTCGCCCTGGCCCGCGATGGGCGCTTGCCATCGTTCCTTGCCAAGGTACATCCGCGGTACAAGACGCCGTATGTGGCGTCGGCCGTGCTCGCGGTCGCCTCGATCATCCTGATCGTGATTATGGCGTTTACCAATGGCCTGCTGAGCGTGGGTGAGATGGATCCGGGCGAATGGTTCCCGATGTTCAACTGGCTCGCGACGTTTGGTGGCTTCATGATGGTTGCCATCTACATGGCGATCTGTGTCGCAGCCTTCAAGGGCATGCCCGGTGAGTCCAATGGTCTGCTCGCGCTCGCGGGCATCGTCGGTGGCCTCGTGTCGCTGGGTGCGCTCTACGGCGTTATCTCGCTCTACTGGGGCTCGGGCACGCCGTACTCGAACATCTGGTGGATTGCAGTTATCTGGCTGGTTCTCGGTATCGCCCTCACGGTGGTCCTCGCCGCACGTGGAGTCTTCAACCGGCGCACCGTTTAAGCGCAGTGCATTGGGGCCCGGAGTTCAGCTCCGGGCCCCTTTGCGTTTTCGGGGGAGAGAACAGGAAGGGGGTACGATTCTACTAATGGCCGTCAACGCGGACCCGAAGATCGATCCAGAGCGCCGACAGCGACTGCTTGAGATTGTCGACGAGATTGGCCCCACCTTCCAGGAGCGCGCGCCGCGTTACGACCGCGAGGCGTCGTTTCCGTTCGAGAACTTCGCCGATCTGCGTGCGGCTGGTTTCTACGGCCTCTGCATTCCGACGCGCTACGGCGGCCTCGGCGCGTCGTTCGCCGACTACATGCACGTTGGGGCTGCGATCGGCGCGTACTGTCCGATGACGGCACTGACCTTCAACATGCATACGCAGACGGTGCTGTGGACCGGCATCGTTGCGGACGACCTGACCATGGACGACGCGGCGCGAGCGCGGCACGAGCAGCGCCGTGTGGGGTTGTACGCACGTATTCTCGACGAGGGCGTGCTGCAGTCGCAGCCACTGTCGGAGGGTATTGCGCGTGGTGCCACGATGGGTGTTGCGACGAAGGCGCTGCGGGTCGATGGTGGGTACAGCATCACGGGGCGCAAGATCTTTGCGTCACTTGCTGGTGCAGCCACGCACTACAACCTGACGTGCGCCGTACCGGGCGAGGAGGGGATCATTTTCCTCGCGATTGAGGCCGACAATCCGGGTGTGGAGATCGTTGGCGATTGGGATCCGCTCGGGATGCGCGGCACGGTCTCGCGCACCCTGCTTTTCAAGGATGCCTACGTACCCGAGGAGAGCGTCTTGCTTCCCCCGGGAATTTATGACCAACTGTCGACGCGGTGGCCGTACGTGTACATGACGCTTGCTCCAGCCTATATGGGTCTCTCGCAGGCGGTGCTGGAGTTCGTCGAGGAGTACCTGTCGTCGGTTCCGCCCGAGGGTATTACGGCGCGGCGCGATGTGGCGCAGAAGCAGTACGGCTGGGCCGAGTTGCAGATCTGGCACGAGCGCACGCGAGCGCTATTCGATCGTGTTGTTGAGGAGGCGGGCGTCGATCCATCGCCCGCGCAGATGCGTCGCGCGCTTGCGGCGATGTATTCCGTCATGGAGAATGCGCCGCAGATGGCCTCGTTGGCGATTCGTGTCTGCGGTGGCATGACGCTGCTCAAGCAGTTCCCGCTCGAGCAGCACTACCGCGACGCCCGCTGCGGCGCGACGATGTTGCCGTGGAGCGGCGAGGTGTGCCTCGAGCGGCTCGGGCGTCACTCCATTTTTGATACGCAGTAAGCGCGTGTTTACGGACGTTGACGAAGTACCGGTGGCCTGGCGCGAAGCCGGCTCGGGCCTGCCCGTTGTGTTCTTGCACGGCCTTGGTATGACGCGCACCGGGTGGGATGCGCAGCTGGCGGCGTTGTCTGATCGGTATCGCTGCGTGGCGTGGGACATGCCGGGCTACGGCGCGTCGCCGGCGCTCGAGGACTTTAGTCTCGAGGCTGCGGCAGACGCAGCAGCGGGGTTGATCACCCAGCTCGGCGGGTCGTCGCACGTCGTGGGGATGTCGATGGGCGGGATGGTCGCGCTCCAACTCGCCCTCCGGCACCCGGCCTGCGTGCGGTCGTTGAGTCTCGTCGACACGAGCCCCGCCTTTGGGCTCGACGGCACGGACTCGGAGGAGTGGAAGGCCGCACGGCTGGCGCCCCTGCTTGCGGGGGCAGAGGTGGCGGACTTCGCCGAGCCGGTGCTGCGCGGTGTGATGGCGCCCGATCCCGACCCGGCAGTTGTCGCCGCGGCAGTGGCGTCGATGCTGCGTGTGCCGCGTGCTGGTCTGATGCAGGCGATCGCGGCGCTACCCGATCATGATCTGCGTGCTCGGCTCGGGGAGATCGCCGCGCCGACGCTCGTGGTCGTTGGCGAGCTCGACGAGGAGACTCCACCAGCCTATGCCGAAGCGCTCGCTGTGGGCATCTCTGGTGCGCGCCTTGAGGTGATTTTCGGGGCCGGCCACATGACGCCATTCGAGGCACCCGCCGCGCTCAGTCGCCTACTGCGCGACCATATCGACATGGTGGAGACGGCCTAATGGAGCATCGCACCTTTGCGCGCCTACGCGAGGTCTTGCGCGACTGCTCGCTCGAGCCGGGCGAGGTCGTCGCGGTGTTGTCGGAGTCGACGAGCCGCGGCGCGCTGGTCGAGGCTGCTCGACTGGCAGCAGCCGACCTCGGCGGGCAGGTCTTCGATGTCGTTGTACCCACACCCGCCAATCCGGGCCCGGTTGCGTTGCGCTCAACCGGTTCGAGCGTCGCGCTCTCCGGGCACCCGGCTGCCGTGGCTGCCCTCGCCGCATCGCAACTCGTGTTGGATTGCACGGTCGAGGGACTCCTCCACGCGCCCGAACTGCCCCTCATCCTGGCGGGCGGCGCGCGCGTGCTGATGATCGGCAACGAAGACCCCGAGGCATTCGATCGCTTCGTGGTCGATCCGCAATTGCGCGTCCGCGTCGAGCGCGGACTGGCACGCCTGCGTGCAGCCACGACCTTTCGCGTGATCTCCGCGGCGGGCACGGACCTGACGGTGCAGCTCGAAGCTGCGTTTACTGCGTGCTCGTGGGGCGCGACGAGTGGTCCGGGTACCGTCGCGCATTATCCGGGCGGATTAGTCGTGGCCTTCCCGGCGGCGGGGACGGTCAATGGTCGTGTGGTACTCGCGCCCGGAGATCTCAACCTGACATTCAAGGAGTACCTCCGCACGCCCGTCACCCTCGAGTTCGAGAACGATCGGATCGTGCGCATCGTTGGAGATGGCCTCGATGCCGAACTCCTACGCTCGTATCTGTCGGCGTTTGACGAGGACGAGGCGTACTCGATCAGTCACGTTGGCTGGGGCATGCATACGGGGGCGCGCTGGGATGCGCTCGCGATGGTCGACAAGGCCGACACGAATGGCCTAGAAGCACGCGTCTTCGCCGGCAACTTCTTGCTCTCGACGGGCGCCAACGAGAACGCCGGTCGCTACACGCGCGGCCACTTCGATTTCCCGATGCGGGGTTGCACGATCACGCTCGATGGCGAGACGATCGTCGAGGCCGGCA
>JBCKBR010000020.1:0-30084 GCA_038911065.1 Gaiellales bacterium
ATGTACCTACTCGACGAGAAGGCGTGGTACATCCCGCGTTGGCTCGACAAGATCTTGCCGCGGCTGACGGTCGAGGCGCCGGAGGAAAAGTAGTTTGTTGAACAAAGGGGTCTGACCCCTAGGTGGTTCCTGCGCGTCGATTCGAACGAATGCTGGCGAGGATCCCAATGGTGAGGATCAGGATGATCACGGAGAGGCTGATCAGCACGGGCATATGGAACCAATGCGCCAGGATCATCTTGAAGCCGACCCAGCCGAGCACGATCGCCAGTGTCGGCTGCAGGTACACGAATCGCTCGAGGGACGACGCGATCGCGAAGTAGAGCGTGCGCAAGCCGAGGAGTGCGAAGGCATTGGCGGCCAACACGATGAATGGATCATCGGTAATCGCGTAGATCGCGGGTACCGAGTCGACTGCGAACATGAGGTCGAAGAAGGCGAGTGCCAGTAGTGCCACGAAGAGAGGCGTAACCATGTGTCGGCCCTGTACGCGTACGAGGAGCTTCTGCTGGTGGTATTCCTCGGTGACGGGGAGGAAGCGGCCCAAAAGGGTGAGGATCTTGCTGTCTTCGGGGTGTTCGGTCGGATCGGTGTGGCGTGCCATGCGAATGCCCGTGATGATCAGGAAGGCACCGAAGACGAATGGCATCCACCAGAACGTTTCGAGGAGTGCGCCACCGATGGCGATCAGCATGCCGCGCAAGACGATCGCGATCATAATGCCCCAGAAGAGTGCTCGGTAGCGTAATTCTGCGGGTACGGCGAGCGCGGTGAAGAGGATCGCGAAGACGGCGACGTTGTCGACGGAGAGGCTGTATTCGATCAGGTATCCGGTAAAGAATTGGGTACCGACTGTTGGGCCAAGCACAACCCAGATCAGCACGCCGAAGAGCAGTCCAAGGCCCCCCCAGATGCCGGTCCAGATGAAGGCCGAGCGGGTAGGAATTGCTTCGTTCCGGCGATGGAAGACGAAGAGGTCGAGCACGAGCGCGGTCACTACGACAACGGGAAGTGCGATCCAGAGTAGGGTCGTGGCATCCATTGGGGTGCCTTCAGTATGCACTACGTTGCGCTGACTTAGTGGCACCTGTGACGGCGCACGCGCGGCCCGTTACGGCTGCCGCCCCGCCCGTTCAAAGAGGAGTGTCGCAGGCGCTGCGGGGGTGGCCACCACCTCACGTATCAGCAGCGGCGCGCGTTCGTCAGTGTCGGCGCGTGGACTTTGTGGCACTGTGCAACGAGCAGCGACACGGCCCGCTGCCAGCACCAGCCACCGTGGTTTGCACCGTGGTTCACACCGTGGATTAGCACGATTAGGGGCGCCCTCTCGGCTGCGTCGCAGCGGAGTCGGTACCCACCATTTCGACCTACTTGAGGCCTTGGCGCGCCTCACGTACGAGTGCGACGCACTCGGGATAGATGACGGTGATTGCGGCGCGTAACTGGGCTGCTTGTTCTTCTGTCGACCCGGTCGGTGTCAACTGGCCGATCGCTGCGGTCGTCATCTGCACGGCGAGTTGGATGGCGTTGTCGGCGAAGGCCACGCTCTGGTTTTCTTGTGCCTGTTCTGCCATCTGTCGCATGGCGTTCTGGAGTTCTTCGGGGTCGAACATGCCGCCGCCGAAGCCAAAAGGATTCTCTGTCATACCCGGATCCTACTTCGCTTCGGCGAGCCGTGCTGTCCAGATGTAGACGGGTGCTACGGGCGGGCCATCGGCGACGCCAAGTTTGTCGATCGTGCGTAGCGTGTCGGTCGAGGCCGCATCGACGACGTGACCGACGACGGCATAGAGCGGCTCGAGCATGGCAGCACCCGATTCGGTCGAGACGATAAAGAACTGCGAGCCGGATGTGCCGGCCGGCTCGTTGCCTGCCTTGGCCATTGCGACATCGCCATTGCGGTAGGCATAGTCGCTTGGTGGAGCGGATTCAACGCTGAAGCCGGGCCCGCCAGCTCCCGTACCGTCGGGGTCGCCACCCTGGATGACGAAGCCGGGTACCACGCGGTGGAATGTCAGACCGTCGTAGAAGCCCGCACGCACGAGGGCTGCAAACGCAGCGGTGGCATCGCCACCGACCTTCGTATCCAGCGCCATCACGATCGTGCCGCATGAGGTGACCATCGTCACGGTGTAGGCGGTAGTTGGTGCGAGGGGTGACGGCGGGGCCTCAGTGTAGGTCGCCCGCTGCGCGTCGGCAGCCGGAGGTACCTGGTGGTTGCAGCCGTCCGCTCCGTACTTGAGTTCTGGCGCAGCAGCTGTGGCTTCGGGCGGCTGAACAACCGTCGAGGTCAAAGTCTCCTCACCCCCGAACCCGCAGGCCGAGACGATCAAGGCAACACTGACCAGTAGCCCAAGTACGAGCGAGTGGCGGCGCATCACGCGATCGACTCCGGCGTTGCGGCGAGGCAGTAGGCAGCCAGCACGGCGGCGGTGCCGTCGAGGTCGATCAGGTCGCAGACTTCTGCGGGGGAGTGCATGTGGCGTAGCGGGATACCGATCAGTCCGGCTCGCACGCCACGAACGGCGTCGAGTGCGTTGTCGACATCGGTGTGGGTTGACGGTCCGGGCATCGCCTCGATGCCATAGGCCACGCCAGCTGCTGTCGCGGCAGTTTCGAGCGCGGCGAAGACGCCTTCGTCGAGCCCGAGGCCGCGGGTCAGCACGGGGCCCTTGCCGAGTGCTTGTGGGCCGGTGTCACCCTTGTTGATCATCGGCACGTCGGCCGCGTGCGTGACGTCGATCACGAGTGCGACGGAAGGTGCAACATGGTCGGTGACGAGTCGAGCCCCATCGCCGAGTGTTTCCTCGAGTACGCAGCCGGTGGCCACAACACGAACCTGGGGGGAGCCCGCAGCCACGATGCGGAGTGCCTCGAGCGCGGCCCACGCGCCAACACGGTCGTCGAGCGCACGCGATGTCAAGCGCGTACCAGCCAGCATCGTGGGGCCGGCGCCGACGATCGCATCGTCGCCAATCTTGACGAGGCTGCGGGCGTGATCACCATCGCTCGCACCAATGTCGATCCAGAGGTCCTTCATCAAGGTGCCAGAGGTGCGCTCGTCGCCCTTCTGGAGATGGATCGGCACGCTGCCGATAACACCAGGAATGTCGCCATGCGTGGTGCGAACGCTGACAGATTGCCCGACGAGTACGCGAGGATCCCAGCCGCCGAGGCCGCGGATGCGGAGCACGCCCTCGTCCTCGATGTGGGTAATGATCAGGCCGATCTGATCGATGTGACCGAGCAGCAGGACTGCCGGCGCATCTGCCGGACCGACGCTGGCGATGGCGCTGCCGAGGCGGTCGCGTTCCACGCTTGCGAACGTACCAGCCATGTCGGCCCAGAGGTTGGCCGCCTCACGCTCGCGCCCTGTGGGCCCGTGGGCGGCTAGGAGCTGAAAGAGGCGATCTCGTGCTGCGGTATCCATGCTGCAGACGCTAGCATCACCCTATGGGAGCAGTCGGAACTCAGTGAAGCAGCCACGCGTTGTGATTACGGGGATTGGCATCCTCTCGCCTGTTGGACTCGACACTGCAACGTCCTGGGCGACATTGCTCGCTGGCACTTCTGGCGTCGGGCCGATCACGAACTTCGACGCATCCCGGATTGAGGTGCAGATCGCGGCCGAGATGAAAGGCTTTGATCCCGAGTCCGTGGTCGAGAAACGCGAGGTGCGCAAACTCGATCGTTGCAGCATTGTTGCGATTGCAGCCGCGCGTGAGGCCTGGGAGCAGAGTGGCGCCACGATCGACGATCCCGAACGTGTCGGTGTGATCATTGGCTCGGCTTTCGGGGGGAGCCAGACAATCCAGGACGGCATGGGCACGTTCTACGAGCGAGGGCCCCAGCGTATTGGCCCACACGTGCTCGGGTCGATGCTTGTCGATACGCCCGGCTTTCAGGTGGCACATGACCTCGGCGCGATTGGCCCGAATTTTTCGGTGACGGCGGCCTGTGCAACCGGCGCAAACGCGATTGGCGTTGCCTCGGACCTCGTGCGCCACGGCGATGTCGATATCTGCGTGACGGGTGGCGTCGACACGCTGATCACCGAATTCATCATGGGCGGCTTCTGCAATATGAAGGTGCTCGGCTCACCGCGCGCGGGAGAGGGCATTGCGACTGCTTCGCGTCCGTTCGACCTGACGCGCGACGGTTTCGTGCTCGGCGAGGGTGCCACGGTGATGGTGCTTGAGCGCGAGGATGACGCCCGCGCTCGTGGAGCGAACATCATCGCCGAAGTCGTGTCGTGGTCCTCAACAAACGATGCGTACCACATTGCCGCTCCCCGCGAAGATGGCGTTGGCATCGATCGCATGTTCCAGTCCGTGTTGCGCCGCGGCGACCTTTCGCCAGCCGATGTCGGCTACATCAATCCACATGGCACCGGGACCCAGGCCAATGATCGGCTGGAGACGGCGACGATTCGCCGCGTCTTCGGCGCCGCCGCCGATGCACTCGCCGTGTCGTCGACAAAGTCGATGACGGGGCACCAGATGGGGGCCGCGGGTGCCTTCGAAGTCGCGGTAGCAGCACTGGCTGTGCAGCATCGGATCGTGCCACCCACGATCAATTTGACGCAATCCGACCCGGACTGCGACCTCGACTACGTGCCGGAGGGCAAGCGCGAACTACCGAACCTCGATGTCGCCATCTCGTCTTCGATCGGTCTTGGCGGGCATAATGCCGCCGTTGCAGTGCGGCGCGTCTAGCTGGTGCTGAGCGATTGCGTGATGGGGGGCGGATTTCGTGATGGGGGGCGGATGCCACATCCGCCCCCCATCACACAATCGTTAGCGGTTAGCGGCCCAGGCCTCGGCGTTGTTGAGGTCCGCGAGCGGACTGAGCATCCCGAAATCGAACTCGTCGAGTGCGCCACCGGCCTGCACCTTGTTCGGCCAGTCCGGGTTGGCGAGCGCGGACTTGCCCAGGGCGATGATGTCGCCGTTGCCATCGGCGACTACGCTCGCTGCCAGCTCGGGATCGCCGAGGCCGCCATTGACGATCACAGGGATTGACAGGTACTTCTTGGCGAGCCCCGCAAGCGTCGTGCCCGAGTCGAAGGCATCGGCGGCTGCAACGTGCTCCGTGATGTGGATATACGCGGCTCCGGCTGCCTCGAGCACGGGGAACACGACCGCGGCGTCGTCTTCGCCGCCCGGCCAGGTGTACTCGTAGTCGTTAACCTTGCTTTGGGAGAGGCGCACCCCAACCGGTACGGCGCCACCGATGGCGGCGATCACTTCGCGGGTGATCTCCTCGTCGAGGCGGATGCGGTTACGCACCTCACCGCCGTACTCGTCCGTGCGCTGATTGGTGTATGCCGTGAAGAACTGGTCGAGCAGGTAGCCGTTGGCACCGTGGATCTCGATGGCATCGAAGCCGACTGCGACTGCACGCTCGGCGGCATCTGCAAACGAAGCTTTGACGGCGACGATCTCGTCGGCCGTGATCTCGCGGGGCGCGTCGTGCCGTCCCTCCCCGCGATAGAACGGCAGCATTTCGCCGACTGGTTGGAATGCCGACGGTGCGATTGCTCCCTGCGGATAGGACTCTCGACGTCCCTGATTGAGTGCCCCGGCATGGACAAACTGCATGCAGGCCTTGGCGCCATTGGCGTGGATCGCGTCTACAACTGGCCGCCACGAGTCCGCCTGTTCCGTCGTGGCGAGTCCGGGCTGGAAGTGATAACCCTGGCTGTAGTACTGATCGACGTAAGTCGCTTCGCAGATCACGAGCCCAAAACCACCCGCGGCATAGCGGGCGTAATTGGCCGCCATCTGTTCGGTCGCGCAGCCGTTCTCCTCGGCGCTGATGCGCGTCATCGGGGCCATCGCCAAACGGTTTTTCACCGTCAGCGAGCCGATTGCGATGGGCTGAAACAGGATCGACAAGTCGGTCACTTTGGTCTCTTTCAATAGGCCTAAAAACACGCGCGCAGCGAAACCTACCCGATCTGCAGGATTAGGGGAGAGAGTGGTTGCCTCTGGATTGGTCCGACCTTACGTGGTACGAATCCCCACATGCCTGATATCACACACGACTTTTCTGGACGCGTTGCCCTCGTCACCGGAGCCGCCAGTGGCGTTGGCCTGGCGACCGCAAAGCTGTTGCTCGATGCCGGTGCGCGCGTCGCCTTGCTCGACCTCAAGCAGGACCAGCTCGAGGCGGCACAGTCCGAACTCGATCACGACGCTCTGCTCTGTGCCGTCGATGTGACACAGTCGGCCGCTGTCAATGCTGCAGTTACAGCGACCGAGGCGGCCTATGGGCGGCTCGATATTCTTGTTAACTCGGCGGGCATTGCGGGCGCGTCGTTGCGAACACTCGACGTGTCGGACGAGGAGTGGGAGCGCGTGATGGCGATCAACTCGTCGGGCACCTTCTATTGCATGCGTGCGGCTCTGGCAGGGATGGTCGAGCGCGGCTATGGCCGCATCGTCAATGTCGCTTCGGTCGCAGGCAAGGAAGGTAATCCGATGGCGTGTGCCTACTCCGCATCGAAGGCGGCGGTGATTGGCATGACGAAGTCGGTTGGCAAGGATGTCGCTGGCTCTGGCGTGCTTGTCAACTGCATTACGCCCGCACCAATCGACACGCCCATGGTGCGTGGCCTTTCCGACGAGCACGTGCAGTACATGCTCTCGCGGGTCCCGATGGGTCGGCTCGCGACGGTTGAGGAGGCCGCGCTGTTGATCGCGTATCTGGCGAGCGATGGCATGACGTTCTCAACGGGAGCGACCTTCGACCTGTCGGGCGGTCGGCTGACGTACTAACGAAGTGGTCGGTGCTGCTGGCCTGCGCGCTCGTGCAGCAGGAGGCCAGCAACGACGACGACTAACCGATCGGCGTATAGAACTCGCGCAGTTCTGCCAAGGCACGGGCGACCTCTACTGCCTCGGCTGCTGAGGTAGGGGTGAGTACTGCTGGACCGTGAGCCATGCTTTTTACCTGTCTCCTGTGGTGCTTTTTGGCACCTGCTTCTCCCTGCCAAATCTCTGTGCAGAGAGACTACGTATTGGACTGACCATTTGCAAGCGATTCACGTTTTTCGATGGCGCGTTGGAGCCAGCCACGAATGTCCTCCATGTGCCCATGCATGGCTGCAGCAGCCTGCTGGGGATCGCCAGAGGCGATGCCGGCAACGATCGCGTCGTGGGCTGCGAGCGTGCGCGTCAAGATGTCCTCACCCTCCATGATTCGCTCGCGGAGCGTCGCGCCGAGGTACCAGATGGAGTCGATCAGCTCGACCAGGAGTTGATTCCCGGATAGTTCGTGAATGGCGTGGTGGAACTTGCGGTCGGCTGCCAGGTTCGCAATGCCATCCTGATCGTAGTGGATGCCCGCGGCGAGTCGTTTTAGCCGCTGCACATCGCGCTTTGTGGCACGTTTGGTCGCGAACTCTGTTGCGCCGATCTCGAGCATGCCGCGCACGTCCATCAGCGCGCTGGACGATGTCGCGCTCCGCTCGACGGCGAAGATCAATGGTGTGGCGAGGCGCTTGGCCGACAGTTCGGTGACATACGTCCCCGAGCCTTGGCGCGCTGTCAGCACACCCATCGACGAGAGCGTGCGGATCGCCTCGCGCACGGTCGAGCGCGAGATGCCCAACTGTCGTGCGAGGTCACGTTCGACCGGTAATCGATCACCGGATTCCAATCCGAGCTGCTCGATCATCTCGAGCAGCAGGTCGGGCGTCGCCTTCGTGGCTGAGCGGCGCTGACGGGTCTCGGCAGCGATCGGTTTCGAAATATTGACATGATTCATGTCGATCACACCCATGGTGCCTACTCTGCCTCGAAATGGTCAGACCAACGATAGCCGTTTGGTGACCGGTTGGAAAGGGGTCAACCCGCGCGGGTCAAGATTGGCGGACGCCTCGGCGCAGGCGCGCGTTCGAGAGCGTCGCGACACAGCCCACATAGAGCAGGGCACAGAGGGGAAAGACCAGCAGGGCGAGGTCGAAGTTGCCCATCGCGTCACGCATGGCACCGAGCAAGAAGGGCGCAGTTGCCGTTGCCAGATAGCCGAAGAACAGCATCATGCCGGCGACGGCTCCCACATCAACGGGCCGATCTGCGACGTCCAACGGCAGACTCATCGTCAGCGTAAACATCGCACCATTGGCGAATCCTGCAAACAGAATCCAGACCACTGCCCCGCTCGGGACGAGCGCCAGCAGCAGCGTGGCAATGACCATCGTCGAGGCTGCCGCCAGCAGTCCGCGCCGGCGCGTGATCCGCTCGCCGATGATACCCACTGCGATCGTGGCAGGCACCGTACCGATGTTAAAGATCGCCGCCAACCAGCCCGTCGCCGTATGTGAGTAGCCGAGTTCGACATAGGCAGCGGGCAGCCAGGCCGTGATGCCGTAATAGATGACGCCCATCAGTCCGAACATCAGCACGAATACCCAAGCCAGACGGCTGCGCAGGGGGAAGCGCGGAAAGACGCCGGGTGGTCGATCGTGCGAGGCGTTGCGTGTCAGCAAGAACCAGCCGATCAGTGCTGCGATGCTGGCGAGCGAGAACGCCATCAGGGAGTAGCGCCAACCGTTGAGCATGCCCGCCAATGGCACCGCCAGTACAGCGGCAACCGATGAGCCGATCTGGATGCCAGCGGTATAGACACTGGTCAGCAGTAGCGGCCGGTCGGCGAAGCGCTCTTTGACAGCAATCACCATCAGCGCATTGCCGAGGCCCATGCCGGCACCCAGTACGAAGGTAAAGATCAGGATGCCTGCAGTCCCCGGAACGAGCAAGCGAAGCACGCCGGCCACACCGATCAGGCTGATTGCCACGGTGACGGCCCGCACGGCTCCAATCCGGCCTGCGAGGACGGGCGCGATTGGCGCGAAGATACCGAGGCACAAGACGGGGATGGTGATCAACAATCCCGCAGTGGCGTACGACATGCCGAGCGACGCCTGGATGTCGGGCAGTAGCGGCCCGAGGCCGACGACCTGTGGGCGCAGCGTCAACGATGCCAGCAGCAGGCCAATCAGCAGCGGCAGGCGATCACCGATGCGCTCGGCGGTTGTTGCGATACGGCTCGGACTCACCGCTGCGGGACGATGACTGCGCCAGCAGTCGTCAACGCCTGGAAGCGTTGGATCGTCTCGGCCACACCATCCGCTAGGCCATAGCGCGGAATGCTGCCCACGACGTGCTCGAACTCGGTGGTGTCAATCGAGGGCGGAAACGGCAACTGCACGTCGTCGAGTGTGATCATCGCTGTCGGTACCACGTCACAGATTGCAGCGACGATTTCGGTCATCGCGACCTCATCACCGGGGAGGTTGACGACGGTTGCCCCATCGTAGTCTGCGCGCGCTGCAGCGATAAACGCGCGAGCAGCATCGCGACCATGCTGATAGACAGCGCGGCCACCGAATGGGATGTGGAAGGGCTCGCCGAGGCTCGCGGCCAGCATTGCTGACGTCGGCGACGACGTCACACCCTGGTCGCGCCCAACGCCATAGACGATGTACGGCCGCATACCAATCGACGAGACTCCACGATCGGCGTGGTAGACCGCTGCTGTCTCCTCGTTGGCGCGCTTATACACGCCATAGAGCGTGTGTGGTTTGCCTTGTGGAGCGGCGGCGGCAACACCGTCAACCGTTGGCTCGTCCTCACCGCCATACGCTGCCACGGAACTGGCGTAGGCAAAGGTACTACCGGGCAGGTGCTCGGCGGCGGCCTCCAGCAGGGCGACGGTCCCGACCACGTTGACGCGCGCACCCCCGACCGGGTCGGCCTTACAAAACGGTACTTGGAGGGCGGCGAGGTGGATGATATGCGTTGGCTGGTGCTGGCGAAAGCAAGCCTCAACGGCGGCGGCATCGGTGATGTCCAGTGGGTCAAAAATCAGACCGGCAGGCGCGTCTCCGACGAG
The DNA here is from genome assembly GCA_038911065.1 of Gaiellales bacterium. GTDB lineage: Bacteria > Actinomycetota > Thermoleophilia > Gaiellales > F1-60-MAGs149 > F1-60-MAGs149. The sequence goes on from JBCKBR010000020.1 coordinate 9,901, forward strand.
GTTACGCAGTCGATGATCACTCGAGCCGAGGTCGGCGATAATTACCTCGGCCCCCTCGCCCAGCAATTCGTGTGCGGCCCACGCACCGATACAGCCGAGACCGCCCGTGACTAAGAAGCGCTCGGTCATACGCTGAGCATGGCAGATCTGTGCGGGGAGCCTGCACCAGTCGACGACCTGTCTGCTTTGGTGGTCGAGCGCCTAGACGGCAAGATAGCCACCATCGACTGCGAGCGTCGAGCCAGTGATAAAAGCGGCAGCGCCGGAGCAGAGAAACAGTGCCGGACCGGCGAGATCGATCGGCCTGCCCCAACGTTTCATCGGTGTGCGCGCCATGATCTGCGCCGGGTGTCAAAACGTCGGCGGCGGCGGGTTTCCGCAGGACACATTGATGTCGCCGACGACCTGCCGCTGCACCTCATTCATCCCGAGCTGCCAATAGGGATCGTAGGGCGAGGGCGGGCCGTTGAAGACAACACGAACATCCGGTGTCACGCCCGGGCCACTGGTTGTCATGCGATAACGGTTCACGGTCGAGATTCCAGCGAGACGCGACACCTCGCCCTTCGGGCCGATCTCGAAGCAAAACTGGCCGTAGGGGCGGTTGGCGAGAAAGCCGTTGACGCGACTCCAGACGGTTGCCTTCGGTGGATTGTTGTAGTCGGCCGCCAGGCTATCGAGATACAGATTACGTCCGATATCGTCGAGTGGCACGCCCTGTGGTGTTGCCTCGCCGACCGCGATCGGCTCCCCTTGCCAGGTGTACGTTCCGAACAGGTGCGGAAACTTGACGGTCTTGCTCGGCCCGTAGCGCGACCAGTCGGCGTAGACCTCGAGGTCGGCGACGGCTCCGCGCCAATGCGACAGGCGCACTTCGGTCGAGCCTTGCGTGCCGCCATAGTTGTTGACCGCGCGTTTCCATTGCTGCACCGCCCAGTGGCTGCCATCTGCGGCCGTGCAGGCGGCGACAATCAGTTCTGCTCCGGCAAAACGTGGCCCACTGTAGGGCCTACAGGTGTTGCGGAAGGTCTGCCAATTGGCGCCACTCGCACCGGTGCCGCCGGAGTAATCGAGCAAGAGCCGCCCACGCGACATGTTGATTGCACCCCAGGCCAGGATATGTTGGACACGCCCACCCGTCTTGAGTGTCAACATGGCGACCTTATTATCGTTGACCGCAAGGCGCACCGGGCCTTGCGGGTTGCGCGTCACGAGCGTGCTTGCTGATGCCGTGCTGGCGTAGACGGTTGCTAGGCAACAGGCGATGATCAGAAGAGGAATTCGGCGCGGCATCATTACTCATTCTGGCTGACGCTCGGCGATTGCGTATCTGACGCGACTCAGACGGCGGCGAGTGCCGACGGAAGCTCGCGTTCGAGCAGGTCGAGCTGCGCTGGCAGGCCCGCGCCGATCCGAATGCAGCGATCGAGTGGCGCGACGCCCGGCATGCGCAGGAAGATTCCACGCTCCCCGAGCTCGTGCAGGACGCGACGGGCATAGACGCCATCGCGTCCGAGGTCGACGGTCACGAAATTCGCCGCCGACGGCAGGGGTGTAAGACCATTGGCAGTGGCGATCGCGGCGATGCGTGTCCGCGCCAACGCCGTCTGTTCGATGACGTCGGTGAGATGCGCCAGGTCTGCCAGCGAGGCCAGTGCGGCGGCCTGCGAGACGCGACCCACGCCAAAGTGATCGCGCACGCGATCGAAGGCCGCAATCGTTTCGCTCGCGCCAAGCGCGTAGCCGACGCGCAGACCTGCGAGCCCGTGCGCTTTCGAGAAGGTGCGAAAGCGAATCACACCGGCATCCGTCATGTCGAGGGGCGGAATCGCGTTCGGTGGAGCTGTATCCGCATAGGCCTCATCGAGGCACAGCACGGTGTCGGTTGGCAGCCCGGCCCGAAAGCCTTGGATCTCCTCGGCGCTCCACCACGTTCCCATCGGGTTGTCGGGGTTCGCGACATAGGCCACCCGCGCGTTCTCCGATCGAACCCGCTCGGCGAGACCGGTGAGATCCTCGCGGTCGTCGCGGTATGGAACCTCGCTCAGCACCCCGCCGGATGTGCGGACGTGGAACGCGAACGTGGGGTACCCGCCAAGCGATGCGACAACGGGTGTTCCAGGCTCGACGAAGAGACGCACCGTCGTGCTCAGCAGCCCATCGATACCAACACCACAGACGATATTTGCTGGCTCGACGCCATGATGTTCGGCGAGTGCAGCACGCAGGTCGTGACACTCCGGGTCGCCGTACATCCAACCCTCGGTCGCGGCTGTCTGCATCGCCTCCACCGCCTTAGGCGACGGCCCGAACACGCTCTCGTTCGCGCCGATGCGGGCCAAGAAGGGCTGCCCTCGGCGTCGCTCGAGCGCCTCGGGCCCGACGAACGGCACGGTTGCAGGTAGCGCAGCCACGATTCGATTGAGCGGCGGCATCGTCATCACCCGTAATCGTGACAGCGCGACTACGATCTTGTCTCGCACCGAAAGGGAACACCGTGGACCGCATGACCATCGACCGTGTACGACTTGACGAGCTGCTCGATCGCGAGCGCGCTACTGCGGCCGTGCGATACCCCAAATCGCGCGCGCTTGCGATGCAGGCACAGGAGAACATGATCGGTGGCGTGCCGATGCAGTGGATGGAGGTCTGGGTCGGGTCGCACCCAATCTTCTTCGCGACGGCGAAGGGTAATCGCATTACCGACGTCGATGGCAACGAACTGATCGACTTCTGCCTTGGTGATACGGGCTCGATGGCCGGCCACTCGCCCGACGCCACCGTTGCCGCCGTCCAGCACCGCATTGGCGAGCTTGGTGGGATTACGACGATGTTACCGACGGAGGACGCGATCTGGGTTGCGAATGATCTCGCTCGGCGTTTCGGCATGCCCAAGTGGACCTTCTCGTTGACGGCGACGGATGCCAACCGCTGGGTCTTGCGGACGTGTCGTCAGTTGAGCGGGCGTTCGAAGGTGCTGATCATGAATTACAGCTATCACGGCTCGGTTGACGAAACGATTATTGCTCTCGAGAATGGCGTGGCGAAGCAAAAGCCCGGCAATGTCGGACCCGCCGTCGATCCAGTCATGACGACGCGTGTTGTCGAGTTCAACGATCTCGCTGCGCTCGAGCGCGAGCTTGCTCATGGCGACGTCGCGTGTGTGCTGGCCGAGCCGGCGCTGACGAACATCGGGATTGTGCTTCCTGACGAGGGGTATTGGGAGGAGGCGACGCGTCTGACGCACGCCGCCGGTGCCTATCTGGTGATTGACGAGACGCATACGTTTTCGGCGGGTCCGGGTGGATGCACGAAGGCGTGGGGCCTCCAGCCGGACATCGTCACGATTGGTAAGAGCATCGCGGGTGGCGTGCCGATTGGGGCGTACGGCGTGTCGGCGGAGATCGCTGCCCTGATTAGCACGGATCTTGATGGTGATTACATTGATACGGGGGGTGTTGGCGGCACGCTGGCGGGCAATGCGCTTTCGCTGGCTGCTGCGAAGGCTACGCTCGAGCACGTCTTTACCGACGAGGCGTTCGCCCGCATGTGCGAGCTCGGCGAGCGTTTTCGCGCTGGCGTGCAAGAGCTGATCGACCGTTATCGCTTGCCGTGGGTTGTGGCGGGGCTCGGCGCGCGTGCCGAATTGCGCTTCTGTGCCGAGATGCCACGCAACGGCGGCGTCTCGCGCGACGCACACGACGCCGAGGTTGAGGAGTGGTTGCACCTAGTAATGCTCAATAACGGCATCCTGATCACGCCGTTTCACAACATGTCGCTTGTCTGCCCGACGACGACTGCCGCGGACATCGACCAACACCTCACCGTCCTCGAAGTCGCGGTCGCCGAACTCGTCGGGTAGCTCGATTTCGTGATGGGGGGCGGACGCCACAACCCCGCGGATGTGGCGTCCGCCCCCCATCACGAAACGGCAACGGGTCCTTTTGTGCAGTTTGTCGCAGCCGCAGGCCGTCACCCACGTGCTCGCTAGACGATATCGGGTGCGATTTTGGCGATCGTATTGTCGAGCAGTTCCTGACGCCCATGCTCGATATGGCGCTGCAAAGTACCGTTGTCGTCAACGCGGTACTGACCGACCTCCATCAGTGGCGGCGAGTACGAGTGGATCGTCACGGCAGGCGTGCCTTCGCCGTGCGCAACCGAGTGGATGTAGCCGCTCGGGCCCTCACGGGTTACGCCAGGACGAATCTCAACTTCCGACGCGCCGGAGGGAAGCAACATCTGCTTCTCGACTGCCATACCGTCGGCGCCAGCGACACCAACGCCCGAGATTGCATGGTCGTGGTAACCCGTGCCCTGACCGGGCATCCACATGGCCACCCAAATATCAACGCGATCATCTTCGTACATCAGGCGATAACGACGGCGCTCGGTGTCGGCCACGACGAGTGGGCGCCAGAGCGCCTCGTCCGCCGCGATCGCGGTCGACAGTGCAGCCAGTTGGGCTGTCGTGAGCGGCTCGCCTCGGGTATCGGGAACCAGCGCGCCAACGGCGTCGGCGACAGCTTGGGGAGGCGAAACGACTTCGGTCCAGTCCTGCGGCTTGAGGGTATGCGTGGGAGCCATGTTCCACCCTTTTCGTGAATGCGCCACGAGTGGATGACGCTGCCTAAAGCATATCGCGCATCGTGAACCGCATACACTCCCGCACATGACGGATGTTCGCATGATCGATATTGGCTCGAAGGAGATCACTCGCCGCCGTGCGTTGGCTCGCGCGGAAGTACATATCAGTGACGAGGGGCTCGCCAAGATCGAGGAGGGTACGGTTGCCAAGGGCGACGTCTTCGCGACCGCGCGCGTCGCTGGGATTGCCGCTGCCAAGAAGACACCCGACCTGCTGCCGCTCTGCCACCCATTGATGCTCGACTACGTGCGCGTCGACCTAGTGGTTGACCGCGCGGCGGGCTGTGTCCGGATCGAGGCCGAATGCGCGCTGGACGGGCGCACCGGCGTCGAGATGGAGGCGCTCGTGTCGGTCAGCGCCGCCGCTCTGTGTGTGCACGACATGCTCAAGTCGACCGATCCCGAGATCCGCATCGATGGCATCGCGCTCTACGAAAAAGACGGCGGCAAGAGCGGTGCGTGGCGCCGGTCTGGTGCGTGACATGCGCGCCTGCGTACTGACTGTCTCCGATGGTGTCTTTCATGGTGCCCGCGAGGACGGGTCGGGCGACCTGCTCGCCGAGAAAGTCGTGACAGCCGGCTTCGCGCTGGCCGAACGCGTCGTCGTGCCAGACGAAATCGACCAGATCTCCGCACAGGTTGCTGCTTGGGCCGACGCTGCCGACGCGGTCGAATTGATCCTCGTGACGGGCGGCACGGGCTTCGCGCCACGCGACGTTACACCAGAGGCGCTCGGCCCGATCTACGACCGCTGCACGCCCGGCATCGACGAGGCGATGCGTGCCTTCTCGATGCGGGTCAAGCCGCACGGCATGCTCAGCCGCGGCGTCTCGGGCATCCGCAAAGGTACCCTCGTGCTCTCGTTCCCCGGCAGCCCAAAGGCGTGCGACGAACTATTCGGTGTGGTCGAGCCCGTGCTTGACCACGCACTCAAACTATTGCGCTCCGATCCGACCGAGCACCTCTAGCGGCGAGGGACAACGGGCACGCGAAGTTCGGCGCGGTGCTTACCGCCGAGATGGATCCGCGTCGATCCGACGGTATCGGTGACGTAGCGCGCTGGCAGCTGGCCGGTAAACGGATTGGCAGGAAAGAGCCATTGCGAGCGCAGCTCGAGCTCGAGCACGTCGCCAGCCCGGAGACGGGTCGCCTGCGGGAGGAGCGCCATCTCGACGCGGACAATCTCTCCCGGAGCCAGTGGTTCGGCAACGGCGTGCGTGTACACGGGCTGCCACGGCGTCGACAAGGCCTGATCGAGCTGCCGGTGTGCGGGTCGCTGCCAACCGTGGGTGACAACGTCGTGTCCGAATCCAAACGAGCCCTCGAACGGCACCTCTTTGCCCGCGCGGAACAGACGCACCGCTGCCAACAGCGTGCTGTCGCCCGTGCCTTCGAGTGATACGTCCAAATGCAGCGTCATCGGTCCAATCAGATCGATGTTGTGCGGCACGGCCCATTGGAATTTCAATGAGCCATCCGCGTTCGCAAATCGCTGACTCTGCGTAGCCTCCGGCGGGGTGTCGGCGAGGCTGCCGTTGGATTGCAGGTGGAGTCCAGTCCAGGTGACATCTTCTGGCGGCCATTCGTTCGAGGCCTTGACCTCCGCGGCCTGGCCGCCCGACTCGTAGATCGCGAGCCGCACGGCTGGCTCGACATCCCAGCCATTGGCGACACCACAGAGAAAATGCTCAAAGAACCGCTCTTGGGTTGCCTTGGCCTCCGCCCCGTAGAACACGCACCACTTGCCACCGCGGTGCGTCCACAACCACTTTTGTCGCGAGCCGACGCGACGGAACGCCTCGAACGAGCCGCGCGTGTGCAGAAGATGGTCCGAGAAGCTGCCGCAGACGAGCATCGGCACCTCGATCCGCTCGAGCTCCGGGATTCGCGCCTGCCACCAGTCGTCAAGCAGCGGCCGGGCGGTGGCTTCGGTGTTGAGGTTCTCCGTGGTGCGACCTGTGCGATTGGTGATCTTCGACCACAGCTCGAAGAAGCCATGCTCGCGAACGCCTCCTGGCATCGCGAAGTCGCGATAGATATCGGAGAATCCCTCCCACGGGCAGATTGCGGAGAGATGTGCGGGCCGTTCTGCGGCGGCGCGATACTGAGAGAGCGCAAGGTAGGAGACGCCGAGCAGGCCGACTTTGCCGTTTGACCAGGGTTGCGATCCGGCCCACTCGATCAGGTCGTGATAATCCTCGCCCTCCTGTTTCGACAAGATCGTTCCGGTGCCGTCAGAGGCGCCAAAGCCACGCAGGTCGCCGACGACGACGGCGTACCCAAGTGGCACCCAGTGTGCTGGGTCCGGTCCCTCCCAGCCCGTCCAGGCGGAGAACGCTATCGGCTCCGGCTGGCGGAAGACCCGATATTGCGCCGAGGGCAGGTATCCCCACGGCACCTTTCGTGGCAGGGCATCCTTGTTGTACGGATGCGCGCACATGATGACGGGGTAGTGTCCATCTGGCCGAGCGTGCGCGCCGGCGCTGCCGGCAGCGGGGCGAAAGACGTTGGCGCGGAGCGTGGTGCCGTCGCGAGCCGTAATTGCGACGTTCCATTCGACATCCACACCGGTCGGCGGCGGGCTAATCGTGACCGGCGGCCGCACCATGCCGCGCAGTCGGCGGGCAACGGATCGTGGTGTTGCCATGGGCACCCTTAGCCCCGCCGTGGCGTCCAACGAAAGCGCCAGGATGCGATCGCAAGCGCGATTGCTCCCCACAGAACGAGCAGTATCAACGGTTCCCATGGTGTTGGTGTTGCGGGGTTATACGGCCACGTAATCGCTTTCACGAACGGAGCGACGGGGAGCCACGAGGCAATCGTGCCAAGCCAGCTCGGCAGGGACTCAACGGGCACGAAGACGCCGGAGATGAAGTACAGCGGTAGCACGACAACGTTGGCGAGCGGCGGAGCGGCCTCGGACGACGGCGTCAAGGCGGCGAGCATCATGCCGAGGCACGAGAACACGGCGGCGCCGACCAGTACCACGAGGACCAGCCAGGGAATATGTCTGGGCTCCACCGTCACGCCGTAGGCGAGCCGGCCGAGTGCGAGCATCACAATCACCATCAGGATGGCGATCAGGAGCGAGGTGACGACCTGGCCGGCGATCAGCAGCCACGCCGGCGCGGGCGTGCCGCGAACACGCTTAAAGATGCCAGTCTCGCGGCGGTTGACGACGGTGATTGCGAGCGCCACGAAGCTCGCCGAGATCACACCCATCGCCATGAACGCGGGCACCTGCAGGGTCGACTGCGACAGTTCGACACCGTTCGACATCACCTTCTGTGCACCAAAGATGGCCTCGAACAAGACAAGAAAGATGACGGGCAGGAAGACCGTGAAGAACAATGTTTCGGGTCGGCGCGAGAAGGCGAGCAGGTCGGCACGAACCTGCTCGGCGAGCATGTGGAGCTTCATGCCTGGTCCGCCGTAGCATCGCCCGCAATCGCGAGGAAGACATCTTCGAGCGTGGGGCGCTCGACCGTCAATCCCGGCAACTCGAGGCCCTTGCTGTCCGCCCAGCTGCAGAGTGCGGCAAGGTCTGCGGTCGGGGCTGCTGTTTCGATGCGGACCTCCCCGCCCGCCAGTACCGCAGGCTTCGATAGTTGGGGTAATGCCGCGATTTCGATGCCATATGGCAGGGTGAAACAGATCTCCACGTCGCCGCGCAAGGCCTGCAGTTCGGCTGGCGTGCCAAGGGCGGCCACCTTGCCGTCGCGTAGCACCGCAACACGGTCGGCCAGCACCTGCGCCTCATCCATGTAGTGCGTCGTCAGAAACACGGTTGTGCCGAGGTTGCGCAGGCCGATGATGACGTCCCAGAATTGTCGTCGCGCCTCAGGGTCAAAACCGGTCGTTGGCTCGTCGAGGAAGACGAGTTCGGGGTTGCCGATCAGGGCGACTCCGACATCGAGACGGCGCACCTGGCCACCCGATAGGCGCCCGGCACGCTGGTTGGTCTGGTCTTCGAGACCGACGAGGGCGATCACGTCGTTGACGGTTCGTGGGTTCGGGAAGTAGGCGGCGTATAGGCGCAGCGTCTCGCGCACGGTCAGTGCGCCGAGTGGTCGGCTTTCTTGCAGGACGATGCCGAGCTTTGCGCGCCAGTCGGGACCGGCGCTGGCCGGGTCTACACCAAGCACGGACACGTTGCCAGCGTCACGCGTGCGATAGCCCTCGAGAATCTCGGTCGTTGTTGTCTTGCCGGCGCCGTTGCGGCCGAGGAAGGCAAACACCTCACCCTGCTGCACTTCGAGGTCGAGGTGGTCGACAACAGTCCGGTTGTCGTAGCGCTTGACGAGACCCTCAACGATGATCGCGGCGGTCATGGCTGAGATGATACTGCCGCGTCGCATGTCGGTGGCGCGCGAAACTCCGCTAGATGGAGTCCGCCGCCGTATCGTCGTTACCGCGCCGCTTGGCAAACCTTGTGCGCCTCGAGCACTCGTTGTTTGCGCTGCCGTATGCGCTGGTCGGAGCGCTGCTCGCGGTGATGGGTCTGCCGCCGATTGTTTCGCTGCTGTGGGTTGGTGTGGCGATGGTTGCGGCGCGTACGCTCGCGATGGGGCTCAATCGTCTGATCGACGCGAAGCTCGACGCGCTCAATCCGCGCACCGCTCGTCGCGAGCTGCCGGCGGGGCTCGTTTCCCGCGGCCAGGTCGTGGGTCTATGTGTCGCGTCGCTGGTGGTGCTGCTGGTTGCGTGTTGGAATCTCGCGCCGATGACACGCTGGCTCTGGCCGTTCGTGGTGGTGCCGTCGCTGATCTATCCGTATCTCAAACGCTTCACGCCGCTCTGTCACCTCTGGCTTGGTGCGGTGATTGGTCTCGCTCCGGTCGCGGCTTGGGTGGCGGTGTCGGACACGTTGCCGCTCGGCTCGTTCTGGCTGATGGGCGTGGTCGGGTTTTGGATCGCTGGCTTTGACATCATCTACGCGACGATGGATATTGAGCACGATCGTGAGGTTGCGATCCATTCGATTCCAGCCGACTTCGGCGTCCCGGCGGCGCTCTGGATCGCGCGCGGCCTGCACGCGCTCAGCATCGTTTCGATGGTAGGCATCGGTTTCTGGCTGTCGCTCGGCCCGGCCTATTGGGTCGCCGTTGCGATCTGCGCGGCGCTGCTGGCCTATGAGCACGCGATCGTCAAGGCGACGGATCTGTCACGCGTCAACCAGGCGTTCTTCAACGTCAACGTGATCCTCGCGGCGGTCTACCTGACCGGCGTGATCGTTGATTTGCTGTTGCGTTGACGCTGCCGGTTCGATTTCGTGGTGGAGGGCGGACGCCACAACCCCGCGGATGTGAGGTCCGCCCCCACACACAACCACGCTCGACAGACGGTTTGGGGGGCGGACCTCACATCCGCGGGGTTGTGGCGTCCGCCCTCCACCACGAAATCATGACCCCACCACGAAACCTCACGCCCAGACGATCTCATCGGTGTCGCCCCACTCGGCCGGCAGGGGTGTGCCTGCTGCACGATGCAGCGCTACCTTCAACGTGGCCAACCCCAGCACGGCGCACTTGACGCGCATCGCCGAAAGCGGGATAGCCAGCTCCTCCAAGATCGCAGACGACGGCAACGCCGCCGCCGCCTCGACCGTCAGGCCCTCGACGAGCTCTGTCAGCATCGACGTGGCTGCCTGCGAGACGGCGCAACCATGCCCGGTGAAACGCATCTCGGCAATGCGCCCTTCGGCCAGGCGCACCGCGACGATCACCTGATCGCCACACAAAGGGTTCTGGCCTTCCGCCTCAGCGTCGGCATGCTCGAGCGTTCCGTGGTTGCGCGGATACTTGTAATGATCGAGCAAGTTTTCGCGGTACAGCTCGTCATCCATAGTCAGACCCCCATCACGCGTCGCGCATCGTAGAGCCCCACGATCAGCCGATCGATCTCGTCCGTCGTGGTGTACAGATAGAACGACGCGCGCACTGTTGCGGCGATCTGTAGGCGGTGCATCAGCGGCTGTGTGCAGTGGTGCCCCGCACGCACGCAAACCGCATGCCGGTCGAGGATCTCGGCGATGTCGTGTGGGTGCACATCCTCGAGCAGGAACGAGATGACGCCCCCCCGGGACGCAGCCAACTGTGGGCCGATCACGCGCAGACCCGGCACCTCGGCCAGCCTGCCGAGGGCGTACTCGGTGATCGCATGCTCATGCGCATCAATCGCCTCTAAGCCGACACGCTCGAGATAGTCGAGCGCGGCATGCAACCCGACAGCCTCGGCAAAGGCGGGCGTACCGGCCTCGAACTTCCAGGGCAGCGTGTTCCACGAGGTGCGATCGAGTGCGACGGACCGGATCATCTCGCCACCCGTCAAAAATGGCTGCATCTCCTGCAACAGCGCCTCACGGCCCCAGAGCACGCCAATGCCCGTCGGCCCAAGCGTCTTGTGGCCGGAGAAGGCGAGGAAGTCCACATCGAGCGCCTGCACATCGACCGGGCGATTCGGCACAGTCTGGGCAGCATCGAGCACGACGACGGCTCCCTCGGCATGCGCCCAGCGGACGAGTTCTGCGAGCGGCGGCCGCACGCCGAGCGTGTTCGACTGGTGCGTCACCGTCACGAGCTTGACGTTGCCCTCTCGAGCGATCGCCTCGAGCGTGTCGAGTTGGAGGTTGCCCTCGTCATCGATGTCGAGAAAGCGCAGCGTCGCGCCCGTCGTCTCGGCGAGCACCTGCCATGGCACGAGGTTTGCATGGTGCTCAAGCACGGTACAGACGATCACATCGCCCGGTCCACACTGCGCGAGGCCATAGGTCTTGGCGACGAGGTTGATGGCCTCCGTTGTATTGCGCGTAAAGATCAGCTCGCGGCGCGAGGGCGCGTTGATCAGCCCAGCAACCGCATCGCGTGCGGCCTCGAAGGCGTCAGTGCTCTCGATGCCAAGCGTGTAGACGCCCCGATGCACGTTGGCATTGCTCGTCGAGTAGAACCGCATCATCGCATCCAACATGGCCTGAGGCTTCTGCGCCGTCGAGGCCGAATCGAGGTACGCCAGCGGCTGATCATGCACTTTGCGCTGAAAGATTGGGAAATCCGCGCGAATCTGCTCAACAGCGTACGGGTGCAGCAGACTGTCGACTTTGCTCACAGCCCGATTCATTCTAGCGAACGAAACGCGTAATCCACCTGCAAACGCAATACCCCTGTAACATTCGTACAGCAGACTGCCGTTATGCATCGCGCCTTGCCACAGTGGGGTCTGCAGCGCCAAAACATCAACTGTTTGATGAGCACCATTCCCTCCTCCTCGATCTGCTCGAACCGCAACGTATTGCGGGTGCTGATCGCTGCCCTGATTACCACGATCGCCCTCGTTGTGCCCACGCTGTCGAGCGCTGCCCCCACCGAGCACAGCTACATCGTTGTACTCGACGACTCGGCAAATCTCCACCAGACCGTGGCAGCCGAGGAGCAGGCCGGCAACGACGTCACCAAGACATTCGGTCAGTTGAACGGTTTTGTAGTGACGCTAACTGCCGCCGAGGCGGCCACCCTACGCGCCGACGACACGACGCTGATAGTCGAGCGCAACCAGCCCTTCCGTATCTTCGACGAGGTCGCCACTCTTACCGCCAGTAACGACGCGTTTACTGCCGCCACCACGATTACCAGCTCCGCCGGTTCGATCGCCGGCACGACGGTGGGGGCGACACGCGAAGTGGGTGAGCCTGGACACGCGACCTGCCCCGGCCCCGACCCGGGCTGTAATGGCAGCGCTTCGATCTGGTACGCGTGGACTGCGCCCACGAATGGCACGCTAACCATCAACACCGCGCTGAGCTCGTTCGACACCCTGCTCGCGCTCTACACCGGCAGCGCCGTTGATGCCCTAACCCGCATCGCCGACAATGATGACTTCTGGCTCACCGGTCGGAGCCTGGTCTCCGCGCCTGTCTCGGCAGGCATCACGTACCGCGTTGCCGTTGATGGCTACGGCACCAGCACCGGCACGTCCACTCTCCGCTGGTCCTTCGTCAGCACCGATCCCCCAACTCAACCGGATGCGCCGACTCGTGTGATCGCGATCCCGGGCAACACGTCGCTCGTCGCCGTGTGGGCCGCGCCCGGCTCGGACGGCCGCAGTGCGATCCTCGACTACACCGCTACCGCCACACCAGGCGGCCGCACTTGTACCTCGGCCACCACGACCTGCACGATCACGGGCCTGACCAACGGCACGTCGTACACGCTGACCGTCGTCGCGCGTAATACGCTTGGTCTCAGCCCCTCGTCGACTGCCTCGGCCGCCGCCATCCCAACAATCGTGACGGGTCGTAATGCTCTTGCGACATCTTGGGGTCTTGACCGCATCGATCAGACTGCGCTACCGCTCGACGGGCGCATTATTCTGCCCGCGACAGGTGCGGGTGTGATGACATACATCATCGACACCGGTATTCGTGCCGACCACGTGGAGTTCGGAGGACGCGTCACCAGTGGTTACACCTATTTCAGCGATGGTGTTGGGTCAAACGACTGTAACGGCCATGGTACCCATGTCGCTGGCACGGTCGCTGGCTCGACAGTGGGTGTTGCACCATCAGCAACCCTAGTTCCAGTACGAGTATTGAACTGTGATGGTGGCGGAGACACCACTAGCGTTCTAGCCGGCATTAACTGGATGATTGCTGACCACCAGTCTGGCGTGCTAGCGATCGCGAATATGAGTATCGGTGGTGGGCTCTCGTCGAGCCTTAATAACGCTGTAGCTGCAGCTGTCGCTGACGGCATCGTCGTCGTGGCCGCTGCCGGAAATGAAACCGCCGACGCCTGTGGCGCCTCGCCCGCATCGGAGCCGACGGCGCTCACCGTTGGTTCGACCACGAGCACTGATGCCCGCTCCTCCTTCTCGAACTACGGCCCGTGCCTCGATATGTTCGCCCCGGGCAGTAGCATCCTGTCTGCGTGGATGACGTCGGCGACGGCAACGAACACGATCTCAGGAACATCGATGGCTGCACCCCACGTCGCTGGCGCCGCAGCCGTGCTGCTGTCGATCGGGTACACGTCGGCCAATGCTGCCACTACATTGACAACACTGGCGTCGCTCAATCTCGTTTCCGACGCTGGAGCCGACTCGCCGAACCGTCTATTGTCGCTAGTTGGCGTCAGTCCTATAGTCCCTTCGGCGCCAACCACTGAGCCAACACCTGAGCCAACACCTGCGCCAATCACTGAGCCAACCACTGCACCAACCACTGAGCCAATACCTGCGCCAGTGGTGGCTCCGGCAACACTGACGAAGTTGCGTGTAACGTTTCGCCAAAGCCGCACTAATAGAACGCGCGGCACTTATGTTGTGAAGGGACGTGTCAGCCATTCTGGAGTACTGCAAGTGCTCCTGACCGCTCGCCGCACCAGTGCGCAACGCGGTGCCCGCCGCGTGCTGCCCGCGTCGCTGAGTTACCCGATTGCAGCTGGGCCCTTTAGAGTCACGATCCCACGTGCGAAACGTGGCATGACGGTGCGGCTGCTGTTTACCCCAACCGACACCACGATCGACCCGATCGTCTCGAAGCCCGCCGTGACCCGCATCGTGCAGAGCCCGCAGACACGCCCCACCGTCGGCAAGCGCTAACCCGCACAGGCGCGGCCCACCACCTCTAGTCTTGCGCGTGTGGCTCTACCACTAACCGTCCATCGCTAGGCCAATCTCGACGCGGCCGCACAGGCCGCGCTACTGACGCGCGGGCTTGACGATATCTTCGAACCGACCCTGCAAACAGCAATCATCGAACTGGTTGCCGCGGTACGGCGCGAGGGCGCGTTGATCAGCCCAGCAATTGCATCATCGCATCCAACATGGCCTGAGGCTTCTGCGCCGTCGAAGCAGAATCGAGGTACGCCAGCGGCTGATCATGCACTTTGCGCTGCAGAATTGGGAAATCCGCGCGAATCTGCTCAACAGCGTACGAATGCAGCAGACTGTCGACTTTGCTCACAATTCGATTGATTCTAGCGAACGAAACGCGTAATCCACCTGTAAACGCAATACCTCTGTAACATTCGTACAGCAGACTGCCGCTATGCATCGCGCCTTGTCACCGTCAGATTCTCAGCACTCCAACGTCAGCAACGGTATGAACCACTTCCTGTCCGCGTCAGATTCTCAGCACTCCAACGTCAGCAACGGTATGAACTACTTCAATTCCCCCTCGCGTCGGTCCCGTCAGAGCACCCTACGGGTGCTGATCGCTGCCGTGATTACCACGATCGCCCTCGCTGTGCCCGCGCTGTCGAGCGCTGCCCCCACCGAGTACAGCTACATCGTTGTACTCGACGACTCGACGAATCTCCGCCAGGCCGTGGCAGGTGTGGAGAAGGCGGGCAACGACGTCACCAAGAGCTTCGGTCAGCTGAACAGTTTTGTCGTGACGCTGACTGCCGCCGAGGCGGTCGCACTACGCGCCGACGACGCGACGCTGATTGTCGAGCGCAACCAGTCCGTCCGTCTCTTCGATGAGACAGCCGCGCTTGTCGCCGGCAACGACACGTTCGCTGCCGCCACCACGATTACCAACTCCGCCGGTTCGATCGCCGGCACGACGGTGGGGGCGACACGCGAAACGAGCGAACCTGGACACGCGACCTGCCCCTATGCAGGCTGCGATGGCACCGCTTCGATCTGGTACGCGTGGACCGCGCCCGCAAATGGCACGCTGACCATCAACACCGCGACGAGCTCGTTCGACACCCTGCTCGCGCTCTACACGGGCGATCTGGTCGCGAGCCTAACCCGCATCGCCGACAACGACGACATCGGGGGCACCCTTCAGAGCCAGGTCTCCGCGACGGTCATTGCAGGCACCACGTACCGCGTTGCCGTTGATGGCTACGGCACTAGCACCGGCTCGTCCACTCTCGGCTGGTCCTTCGTCAGCACCGCTCCCCCAACAACGCCGGATGCGCCGACGAGTGTAATCGCGATTCCGGGCAATACGTCGCTGATCGCCGCGTGGGCCGCGCCCGGCTCGGACGGCCGCAGTGCGATCCTCGACTACACAGCTACCGCCACACCAGGCGGCGGCACTTGCACGTCTGCCACCACGACCTGCACGATCACGGGCCTGACCAACGGCACATCGTACACGCTGACAGTCGTCGCGCGTAATACGCTTGGTCTCAGCCCCGCGTCAGTTGCCTCGGCCGCCGCCATCCCGACCATCGTGACTGGTCGTAATGCTCTTGCGCCATCCTGGGGTATCGACCGCATCGATCAGACTGCACTGCCGCTCGACGGGCGCATCATTCTGCCCGCGACGGGTACGGGTGTGACGACATACATCATCGACACCGGTATTCGTGCCGACCACGTGGAGTTCGGTGGCCGCGTTATCAGCGGCTACACCGCGATCAGCGATGGTAATGGGTCAAACGACTGCAACGGCCACGGCACACACGTCGCCGGCACAGTCGCTGGCTCAACAATGGGTGTTGCACCATCTGCGACCCTCGTGCCAGTGCGGGTATTGAGCTGCACGGGTGGTGGCTCCACCGCTGGCGTCATCGCCGGCATCAACTGGACGATTGCCAACCACCTGCCTGGGGTGCCCGCAGTCGCCAACATGAGCCTCGGCGGGGGCTACTCGCCCGCCCTCAATAGTGCGGTAGCCGCAGCCGTCGCGGACGGCATCGTCTTCGCCGTCGCCGCAGGAAATGAAACCGCCGACGCCTGTGGCGTCTCGCCCGCGTCGGAGCCGACAGCGATCACCGTTGGTTCGACCACGAGCACTGATGCCCGCTCCTCCTTCTCGAACTACGGCCCGTGCCTCGATATTTTCGCCCCGGGCAGCAGCATCCTGTCTGCGTGGATCGGGTCGGCGACGGCAACGAACACGATCTCAGGAACATCGATGGCTGCACCACACGTCGCTGGCGCCGCAGCCGTGCTGCTGTCGATCGGGTACACGTCGGCCAATGCTGCCACTGCATTGACAACACTGGCGTCGCTCAATCTCGTTTCCGACGCCCGCGCCGGCTCGCCGAACCGTCTGCTGTCGCTGGTCGGCATCAACGCTGCTCTCCCCACGCCAACCCCGACACCAACCCCGACACCAACCCCGACACCAACCCCCGAGCCAACCCCCGAGCCAACCCCCGAGCCAACCCCCGAGCCAACCCCCGACGACCCGCCAGCGGCCATCCCGGCAACGCTGACGAACCTGCACGTCACATTTCGCCCCGTCCGCGCTCGCGCAGCGCGCGGCACCTACACTGTGACGGGACGGTCCAGCCACCCCGGTGTGCTGCAAGTGCTCCTGACCGCTCCCCGCACCAGTGCGCAACGCGGTGCCCGCCCCGTGGTGCCCAGGTCGCTGAGTTACGCGATTGCAGCAGGGCCTTTTAGCGTCACGACCCCACGTGCGCCACGCGGCATGACGGTGCAGCTGCTGTTTACACCCACCGACACCACGGTCGATCCGATCGTCACCGATCCCGTCGTGACCCGTATCGTGCAGGGCACGCAGACACGCCCCCCCGTCGGCAAGCAGTAACCCGCGCAGGCTGGGCCTCACCACCTCTAGTCTTGCGCGTGTGGCTCTACCGCTAACCGTCCATCGCTGGGCCAATCTCGACGCCGCCGCGCAGGCCGCGCTAATGGCGCGAGGGCTTGACGATATCTTCGAGCCGACCCTGCAAACAGCAATCATCGAACTGGTTGCGGAGGTACGGCGCGACGGCGACGCGGCAATCTGCCGAGCGCTCGAGCGCTTCGACGGTTGCACCGTCGCACCCGAACAGTTGCGCATCACGGATGCCGAGTTTGCGGCCGCGCAACGCACCGTACCGGTCGCCGTCCAAACGGCGATCGAGCACGCGATTGACCACTCGCGGCGCTTCAACGAACAGGCGCTCCAGCATGGTGACTGGCGCATCGAACTCGAGCCTGGCCTGATGGTCGGTGAGAAGCGCACGGCGATCGCCAGCGCAGGACTGTTCGTGCCGAGCGGCAAGGGCTCGTTCCCGAGCGTGCTCGTCCATATCGGCACCCCCGCAGTGGTGGCAGGCGTACCCGAGATTGCCGTTGTCGTCCCACCCGTACCCGGCTCGGATGGCGCCATCGATCCAGCCGTCCTCGTCGTCGCCCAGCAACTGGGACTGCGCAACGTGTTTCGCGCCAACGGGCCAGCGGGCGTGGCCGCGCTAGCGTTCGGAACCGAGTCGATCCCGGCCTGTCGTAAGGTGCTGGGGCCAGGCAGCCCACCGGTCGCCTCTGCGCAATTGGAGATCCAGCGTCACGGCATCGTCGGCATGCAGATCCTGGCGGCTTCGGAGAGCCTGATCATCGCCGACGACACCGCCGATCCAGGCCTGTTGGCCGCCGATCTGCTGAACGAAGCCGAGCATGGCGCCGACTCGGCGAGCGTGCTGGTGACATGGAGCGAGCGCCTAATCGAACGCGTACAACCCGAACTTGCAGAGCGGCTGGCACTGCTACCCGAGCCGCGGCGCGCCTATGCAGCGAGCGCGCTTGGCCAGATCGGAGGGGCGATTCTCGTACGCGACCAGGCCGAGGCGATTGTGGTGGCAAACCTCTACGCACCCGAGCACATGCAGTTGGCGACCGCAGACGATGAGGCCGTACTCGCGGGCATCGAGCACGCTGGAGAGGTGCTAATGGGTCAGCACACGCCGTTTAGTGCTGGCAACTATCTAATCGGGATTCCTGCGACACTGCCGACGAGTGGCTACGCCCGCGTCACCAGCGGCGTCACGGCAGTCGCCTTCACCAAGACGATCTCGCTGGCCCGCGCATCCGAGGCCGCGTTGGCCGTGCTCGCGCCGGATATCATCGCGCTGGCCGATCATGAGGGCTTTCCGGCACACGCGAACGTCATCCACGAGCGGCTCAAGCGCAAGCGCTAAGGCAGGATTTACACCGTTTCGGACGTAGGATGGGGGCATGACGCCCGCCCGTTTTGCGGCGCTGCTCGTTGTCGCCCTGCTGGCGACACTCGGGCTCGCCCCCACCGCTGCTGCTGCTGCCCCCTGCACCGGCTACGGGTTTGCCGCGGCCGGCGACACCGTGACACGATTCTCGACAGCAACCAATGCCGCCGCCGGGTCGGTTGCCGTGACGGGTGGTCTGGCACCAGCGAGCCTTAGCGACATTGCAATCTCGCCCGATGGTGAGCGAGCCTACGTCGTGGATACCCCCAACGACCGAGTTGTCGTCATCGACACCACCACGAACACCCAGGTGGCGACGAGCAATGTCGGATCCAGCCCGCAGGCAGTCGCCTTGTCCGCCGATGGCAGCAAGGCCTACGTCGCAGCGAGCGATGGCATCTGGGTGATTACGACCGCCACCTACGCCGCCGCCCTCTATGCGAGCCTACCCGCCCCCACACGCGATGTCGTCGTTGGGGGTAACGGCACCGTCTACGCCACTGTCCCCACGACCAGCGTGGTCTACGCAATCACTGACGCGACGGTCCTCGCACCCGCCTCACGCGGTGTCGGAGTGACTCCCGGCGCACTGGCACTTGCCCCCGATGGGACGACCCTCTACGTCGCGAGCGCTGGTGACAACAGCATCTACTCGATTTCGACCGGCAGCTTCGGCGCAGCCACGCGGTTTACCGTACTCAACGACACACCACAGACCATCACGGTCTCGCCAGACGGAGCAACGCTCTATGCCGGCACCACCGCTTCTGGGCTAGCCTCCCTGATTGCGATCAGCACGGCGACCCAGCAGCAGACCCCAATCGGTAGCGCTCCAACGGGCAGCACGGGTACAACGGCGATCGGGTTGAAGCCCGACGGCACGGCGATCTATGCAGGCAACAGCACGGGCATCACTGTACTGACGAATAGCGGCACAATTGCGACACCGCTCAGCGGGCTGACAGCAACAGCGCTGCTCGGCATCGCGCTCTGCCGCGCCGTCGTACCCGGCGCGCCGACGGGAACCGTCGCGACCGCGGGAGACACCACCGCAGCGATCACTTGGACGGCCCCCACAGATACAGGCGGCGCGCAGATCACGTCCTATACGGCAACGGCAACGCCGGGTGGGGCGTTCTGCACAACCACCGGGGCGACAACCTGCACCGTCAGCGGCCTGCGCAACACCGTTGCACACACTTTTCGTGTCGCGGCGACCACGATCGCTGGCACTGGGGCCGCCAGTGCCGCCTCCGTCGCCGTCACCCCCCACCGAGACAACAGCGCACGCCAGCTCGTGGTCGGCAAACCAAAGATCACCTTCACGAAGCGCGGCATTGGCATCGCTTTCAACGTGACAGCAACGGGAGCCGGCACGATCGCCGCAACCATGGGCATCAAGAGAGACCGCTACTGCTCGACAGCCCGGCGCGTGGCCACCGCTGGCACGTACCGCATGACCTGCGTCTTGCAGATGGCCCGACGCGTCCTCGCCCGGTCGCGCTCGATGAGTTACCTACTCAAAGCAACATTCTCGCCCCGCAACGGTCCGGTCGCCTCGGCACAACAATCAGTCGTCATTCCCCGTCGACGCTGATTTCGTGATGGTTTCGTGATGGGGTCAGGCCCT
>JBCKBR010000021.1:0-28518 GCA_038911065.1 Gaiellales bacterium
CGCGCCTCGGACTCAGTCGGACGGCGGCCCGCCGCATCGGTGAGGGCAACCAGCACGCCGAGGTCGGCGGCAGGGAAGGCATCGAGGTCGCGCATTGCTCGCATGCGCACATACATCGCGGTCCATGGGCCAATCCCCTTCAGCGCAACAAGCGCATGTTGCGCCGCCTCGGGATCGGCGCCGGGGGACAGGTCGACACGACCCGAGTCGACGAGTTCGGCGATCGCGCGCAGCGCGTCGCGCCGAGCATTCGGAAGACCGAGGCCGTCGAGATCGCCACTCGCCACAGCCGAAGCACTCGGAAACACGATGCCGCCATCACTGAGTCGTTGGCCGTGCCGCTCGGCGAGCCGGGCGGTTAGCGTGCGTGCCGCGGCGACGCTGACGAGCTGCCCCAGTACGGCGCGCGCACACATTTCCCAGGCATCCCACGAGCCAGGCATACGCAGACCGGGGCGTGCTGCAGCGAGTGGACCGAGCAGGGGATCAGGCGCGAAGGCGGCGAGCCAAGGGCGCGGATCGTCATCGAGACCAAGCAGGTGACGGACGCGGGGTTGGGCTGCACGCAACGCGGTTGGGCTCCAGGCAGTGATCGCGACGCCTGTCGCTCCTGCGGCCGACAGCGTGATACGACCCGTCGAGCGCCCGAGTTGCACCGTGCGGGCGTAGGTCGTGCCGTCCCATGCATCGATGCCGGTGACGGTGCGCTGGCCGAGCCAGGCCAACGTCCCAGCGACATCGATCGGTCCGCGACCGCGCTCCACGGTGGTTACGCGAGCCACGAACCATCCCGACCGAGGAGCGCGTCCTCGAGGCGATGCCGTGCACGCAGCGCGATCTCAGAATCCTCGCCGGCGCGCGCTGCGAGCCAGGCAACGGATAGCAGCTCGCGGACGCGAATGGCGGCGGCGAGCGCAGCCGGGTCGACGCGACCCAGCGTCGACTCATACCCGCTCAGAAACGATGGAAAGCGGGAGGGGCCGAGACCCAGTCGACGCTCCGTCACCTCGAACGGCGCGAGGTCGTAGATAGCGGGTCCGATCGAGAGAAACTCGCAATCGATCAGCACCCACCAAGCGGCGTCGCTCGGCCACCAGTTGGCGCGATGTGCATCTCCGTGCAGGACGGCTGTCGGGCCGGTAACGTCCGGCCAGTGCTCGGCGATCGCGTCGAGTAACGATGTGGCCTCCGCCGTGGTAAAGACCGTATCTGCTCGCTCAAGCCAGGACGTTGCGAGTCCCGTGGGGTCAAAGTCGGGGAGATCGACCTCGTCGCGCTCCAGCAGGTGCTGTCCCTCGCGGTGGAACCCTGCCAGACACGCTCCACCAATGCCAAGATCCGTGTCGGCGGGAATGCCTGGCTCGATGCGCGGATATGGCACGACCAACGCTCCCGGTACGACGATCGCCTCGCCGAGTGGCTGCAGAATCTGACTCCAGGCGCGAGCGGCAGCGAGCACACGCTGGCTTGCCGTGATCGCCGCCGCGTCGCCGGGAATCACGCGCGCCACACGCGTCTCGTCGATCAGTACGGTGATTGCGTCGGCGGCACGTAGCACGCGCGCAGTCGTCGGGTCCGATCCAAGTGCAGCGCAGGCGAGGGCGACCGCCTGCTCGGGAGTCACGACTCGAGTGCCTGGAGTGCGTCAGCGAGGAGCGAGATGGCGTCATCAAGGGAGTCGGGAACCTCTTCGCCGCTCTGACGGAGCAGTGTCAGGCATTGCCGTAGCCCGTGGTCAGCACCATGCATGTGTTGGAGCGCGGTGACGAGCTCTTGGGCGGCGGGTGTCATTGGTGTGCTCATGAAGAAAGTCTACTCACCAAGCTTCATCACCCTCGGCAATAGCGGCGGCCTCGCGCCACGGCTCGTGCTCGCGTCGAATCAAGTCGGGATACGTGCCGCGCGCGTGCACGAGTTCCAAGGTCAGCACCTGCAAAGCCATCGCGGTCGCCGAGAGCGCACTCGTCGTCGGGGATAAGTGCGACGCGTGTGGCAAGAGGATGCGACCCGCGTTGGTCAATTCGCGACCCCAAACGCCTTCGACAGCAGGTACAAGAATGGCGGCGCACGGCATACCGACGCGGCGTGCTGCCCGCAGCAGCAGACGCCCCCGATCGGTGCGGCGCGGACGCCCGCGGTGTTCGGTGGCGATCACAACGAGACCAGTGCGCTCGTCACACGCCGGTAGGTGTCCGTGCAGGAATGTCTCGAGGTCACGCGCCGCGGACGGTAAGTGCAGACCCTCCTCGACCTTCAATACGAGCTCGTCTGCGCTGATGCGGTCGTAGCCGCCGCCCACCACAATCAATCGCTCAATGCCCGCGAAATTCGCAGCGATCTCAGCAGCCGCGGGCTTGACGTTGAGGCACTCATTGAGGTGCGTGCGCAGTGCTGCCCCATCGATCGGCTTGTTCGCGACTAGGCCGGCGATCAGCGCGCCGGCAACCATCGGCGATATGTAGCCAACTGTGTGGCACCAACTCTTGTCTTTGGCTTGCGTTAGCAGCACCGTTTCGGCAGCTTCGCGCAGTGCGCCATCCGGGTTGGCAGTGATCAGCACCACCGTGGAGCCGGCTTCGTGGGCCGCCTCCATCGCCAATAGCGTGGCGCGCGTACCACCATCGTGCGAGATGCCGATCGTGATGCCGCCCGGTGCCGGGTCGAGTGCCGCCTCGAGTGCCTGTCGACCGACGGGGCGAATGCCGCGATGTCCGAGGGCGTCGTCGAGTTGCGCGGCAACGGCGCGCGCAGCATGCTCACTCGTGCCGCAGCCGACGACGGTGATCGGCTCGCCTGCGGCGTGTGCCTCCACGATCCGCTTGGCAATCTTCGAGGCCGTACGCACCAAACTTTTGGCGCTCACAATCTTCTCGGCGACAGCCGGCTCGGAGTCGATCATCTCTTCCATAATCCAAGGGCGCTGCTCGCGCAGTTCGGGGAACCAGTCCTCGTGCCATTGTGGAGTGCCCATAGGGCGAGTCTACGGCAGCCGGTCGCCGTCACGGATCGGCGTTAGCGTTTCGTAACCTGCTAGCGTCGCCACCATGACTCATCGCATTTGTGGCGTCGATCTTGGTGGTACGAAAATCGAAGCGGTAGTTGTTGATGCCGAACACAAGGTCCGCGGCAAGGCCCGCATCCAGACTCCGACGGCGGATGGCCCGGGATCGGTCGTCGAGGCAATCATCGAGGCGATCACGCAGGCGGCTGCTGACGCGCGTGTCAAGCCCTCCGAGCTCTCTGGCGTTGGCATTGGCGCCCCCGGTGCAGTCGACTCGGAGACCGGCGTGTTGACACGTGCTCCGAACATCCCGGGCTTCGAACAGCCGTACCCGCTCGCCGAGACGATCAGCAAAGCGGTTGGCTGTCCCGTCAAACTCGGCAACGACGTGGGCGTCGCCGTTCGTGGCGAGCTCGAGCTCGGTGCGGGCCGCGAACTACAGCACTTCGTCGGCATCTGGTGGGGCACCGGCGTCGGTAGCGGCGTCGTCCTCAACCGCAAGATGTGGCATGGGCGCGGCGCCGCTGGCGAGCTTGGCCACACCGTGATTCAGCGCGGAGGGCTAGCTGAGCCGAGCGGCATGGTCGGCACGATGGAGGCCTACGCGGGGCGGCGTAACATGGAAACGCGTGCCCGCGCCGCCGTCGATGCTGGCCGCGAGACGAACCTGTTCGTGCTGATGGAGCAGATCGGAAAGGAGCGGCTCTCATCGCGTGTCTGGCAGGAGTCGCTGGAATCGGGCGACGAGTTGGCTGCCGAATTAGTCGGCGAGGCTATTGATGCCATCGCTGCAGCGGCTGCGAACGTCGTCAATATCCTCGACGTCGAGGCGATTATTCTCGGTGGGGGCCTTGGTTCCCGCTTCGGACAGCCAATGGCCGACCGCGTGGCCGTCGCGATGCAACCGTACCTTTTCCTGCCCGAGAGCTCGCCGCCGGTGATGGTGGCGGCGCTCGGCGATCTGGGCGGTGCGATTGGTGCGAGCCTCCTGATTGGCAAGCAGAGCTGAGCGCAGCGAGTGCGTACTTCTCCCTGGAACGCGATTGTGACGTACGCTAAGCGAATGCATTCGCCTCGTCGTTTCACCCGTCGCATTGTTCTGATCGCTGTAGTAATCGCCGCGGTGGCTAGTGCGATTCCCACCGCCTCGGCTGCTCCCGTTACCGTCAATGTCGGTGCGGCATTGACATTGTCCGGGCCAAATGCGGCGTATGGCCTCAGCTCTCAACGCGGGATTGACCTCGCCGCGAAGGAGATCAACGCAGGTGCGGTCAGTGGTGTTGCTGCCATGAAGGTGACGACGATTGATGATTTCGGTACGCCCGAGGGAGCATCCGCTGCCTACGGCGTGTTTTTCCGCGCTGGCGTCTCGACGATTATGGGTCCGACCTTGTCGAGCGTGGCGCTGGTTGTCAACCACTTCGCGCAGGGCGCGCGCATCCCTGTCGTTGCCGTGTCCAACACCCTGCCGGGCATCACAGAGGTCGGTACATTCGTATTTCGCGGTTCGCTGACAGAGCAGTTTGTCACCCCGCGAGTCGTCAAGGCCGTGGTGATGTCCTCGCTGCAGCCGAAGACCGCTGTCGTCGTAATGGGGAGCGATGAGTACTCGCTCGGAGCCGGCGGCATCCTCTCGGCGGCACTGACCAGCAACGCAGTGATCCTGAACAAGACGGTCGCCATCCCCGTTGGGACGACGGACTTCGCCGCAATCGCCGCGGAAATCAAGGCGGCCGATCCGGATATTGTCGCAATTGGCGCGCTACCAGCAGACGGCGTGCCGTTGTTGATTGCTCTGCGTAATGCGGGCTACAGGAAGAAGATCATTGGTTCGGCGTCGTTTAATAGCCAGAGCGTGATTACTGGCGCGAAGTCCGCCGCGAATGGACTGATTGTCGGTGCGTCTTGGAGTTCGGCCGTTGACAGGCCAGCCAACACCACCTTCATCAAGGCGTTCAAGAAGGAATACCGGCTGATGCCGGATCAGTATGCAGCTGCTGCCTACGCCTATACCTACGTCGTCGCGGCTGCTGCCAAGAATGGTAAGTCGGCCACGCAAGAGTCGATGCAGACACAGTTGGCAGCAATCACGGGGCCGAAATTTGTATCGACCTTGCTCGGTAGATTCCGTTTTGACATCAATCGCAATGGCGTATCACCGGTCGTGATTCAGGAGATCGTCAATCAGAAGTTCGCGGTTTACGCGCCGAAATAGCGTTCAGATGCGGGCAGCACAGGTGGAGTAGCAGCCGACTGGAGCAGCAGAGACCTGCTATCTTCCTCGGCGTGACTCGTGAGCGCTCGATCGGAAAACGCCGATGGCTCGGTGTTGGTCTAATCCTGTTCTTGGCATGGCTCGTGCTGACGCTTGGCGTCCTTGGTGTCTACCTGCACCGCTCGGTCTACAACTCTGACGCCTTCGCGAGTCGCGTCGCGGCTGTCATCAGTGAGCCAGATGTGCAGACAGCAGTCGCAACGCAACTGACGGCGTCGATCATCGAAAAGTTGCCGAAGGCTGCTCTGGCACGCCCACTGATTCAGTCCGCTGCCGAGACGGTCGTGGCCGAGCCGGCCTTTAAGTCGCTACTCGTGACGGCGCTCGTGCACGTACACGACTTGCTGCTCGATCCGACGACTGCTGAGATTGTCTTCAAGATCGAGGGTGCGCCACAGATGATTGAGCAGGTGCTCGCAGCCCTTGACGCTAAGGTTGCTAAAGAGGTTGGGGCTGCTGCTGCGGCCGAAATCGCAAAGATCCCGACGCCTGGTCCGGCCTTCCGACTGATCCAGATTGGAGTCGACCTTGGCCCAGTTGCGTGGGGCGTTGTCGTGCTCGGGCTGCTCCTCGGGGTAGTCGCCGCACTGATCGCTCCCGATCGGCGTCGAGGTGCGGTTACTGCACTCGTCGTGCTCGGGTTTACCGGCTTTGGCCTGCTCTTTATCCTCGGTCTCGCCAAGGTTGCCTTGACGGCGGAAACAGCAAGCCAGCCGGTCTTGTCGTTAGCCCTCGGAGGTGCCTTTAATGGCCTATTTGGTGACCTTCGGCGTGTGTCGTATTGGATTGCTGCCGTTGGTGTGATCGCCGCTGTCGTGATGTGGTCGTTGCGCTACACACTGCCGGCGGCCGGTAGTGTCACGGCTCGTGCGCGCGAAGGTGCCGCGGGTGTTTTTGATGCTGCCGGCGCAAAGGTGGGTGGTGCGCTGCATGCCGCTGCTGGTTCTGCCGAGGCAACGAGTGCTACTGCGAGTGTTGGCAGCGAGACGACAACGGCAGCGGTGGGTACTGCAGTCGAAAAGCCAGCGGGCGGCACGATCCAAGCGCAGGACATGATGCTCGCCGTCCGCGGCGGCGTGATGCGCCTGCTGGTGCCGGCCGAGTCGAATAGTGGCCGCCTGCTACAGGGGGGTATCGCACTGGTGATCGGTCTCGCCATCCTGTTTGCCTGGTCGACTGTGATCAGCGTGTTGATCTTCGCACTGGGCCTCGGTCTGCTGGCGCTTGCACTCAATCGGGTACTGATTGTGATTTTCGCGTACCGTGCGAATCGCGCACTCGAGTCGGCAAACCAGCCGACTATTGGTGCCGGCTCGTCTACTGACGCCTAATCCGGCTTGCGACTGTTGGCGCTTGCGGCCCGGGATTCCGACACAACCAGCAGCAGTGCGACAGGTTTTGTTGCGCCGAGGATGGAGCATGGGCCGACAGGGAATCGAACCCTGACCGAGAGATTAAAAGTCTCCTGCTCGACCTTCGAGCTACCGGCCCGGCCAGAGTGTACGACGGGATTGCTATTCGGACGCTAGGTCGTGCGCTCGGCGTACACGCCGGGCGACGTTTCGCGCAAACGCAGAATGGGAATCAAGGCGATCAGCAGCAGGATCGTGAGCGTGATGCCGACTGCGGGAAAGCCGAAACGATCGAGTACGAAGCCAGCCGAAATCGCGGAGGCTGCTCCAACGAGCGAGACGATCTGATCATTCGTGGCCGTCAGGCGACCACGCTCCTGCGGCGTTGTGACATCGGCAAGCACGGTGGTGCCGGCAACCCAACTCGCGCACCAGCCGAGCCCGAGCAAGAAGAAGAAGGGGAGGATTAGGAGCGAGTGGCCGAAGATCGATGTGCCTACTGCGCCGATGCCGGTCACGACGATGCCAGCCAGCAGCGTCCGTCGCCGGCCAATGCGGTCGGCGAGCCGGCCGAGTGGTGCGGCAAGGCCAAACATGCCTAGGTAGTGCGCTGAGACGAAGATTCCGATGACGACTGCCCCCATGCCCTGTATGTCTAGGACAACGGCGGTGACGCCCATGACGCCGACCATCGCGGCCTGGATCAACGCAGCCGAGATGATGGCGGCTCGTGCCGGTTTCAAGTGGAGCAGTTCGCGACGGCTACGAGGTTCGCCATGCTCTGGCTCGTCCTCCGCACCGGGGAAGTAGTCACTGAGCTTGCGCGCGACATCGCGCGGGTCGACGCCGATTCCACGCACGATCACCAACGCGATGAGTGCTGTGATCGGTACGAGAAACCATGGTGCCGCGCTTTCCGAAAGGCTGAGCACAGCAGCGATCAGGACGAGCCCCGAGCCGATCAGTGGTCCGACAATGATTCCGATCGCTCCAGCCGACACAACGAGGCCGACGCCGTGGGCACGCTGCTCAACGGGGTACAGGTCGGCTGCTGCGGCGCGATGCAGCATCGCTGGTCCCAGGCCCGCGCCAAAGATCAGCGTGCCGACTACGAATAATGCATACGACTCGATCACGATTGAGGCGGCACATATGACTGCGCCGACGGACAGCAACAGCAAGCCCGCGCTGAGTACGGGAATACGACCGTGACGATCGCTGACGCGACCCGCGACCCAGAGTGACGCCACACTCGCCAGCAGAGCGAGACCGACACTTGTTCCAGCCAAGCTCACGTTGTGCGAGAGGTGGCTTGCGGCGACGGCTCCGACGGTCGCGTTGAGAGGAATTGCCGCGCTCGTAGCCGCCTGTCCGACCGCGAGTCGCAGCGTCCATCGCGAGATCTGGCGTGGAACGGCGGTGGTTGCCATTAGTTGAGCGATGGATCAGAGGGCTGCAGTGCGAACATCGCGAGGTGTCCGCCGTGGCGTCGCAGGATCTCGCGCCAGAGGCCGGCAGGGTTGTCTGTGAAGCAGTCGTCACGGTGTGCATCCATCACGATCCAGGCGTCTTCTGCGAGTTCGCTTTCGAGTTGGCCCGCGCTCCAGCCGGCGTAGCCCGCAAACACGCGGGCGCGTACGACGCTTGCCGGGTCGAGCGTTTCGTCCGCATCCGCTGGCAAGAAGCCAACGCTGTCGAACGCGATTGCGGCTGAGTGTTGTTGATCAACGAAGTCGCCAAGCACCATCACGGCGTCGGGCTGCACCGGACCACCCGAGTGCACGCTGGCGTCGAGTTCGACGAAGTTCTGCAGGATTGGCACAGCGGTGGCGACGGTGACGTTGAGCGGGCGGTTGAGCACGAGGCCCATCGCGCCATCCGCAGTGTGCTCGGCGATGAGCACCACAGACTCGACGAAGTTCGGGTCGCTCAGTGTTGGCATTGCGATCAGCAGGCGACCTTGTAGCGAGTGCTCCATGGTGGGCAGCATACGCTCACTGGTCGAGCGGGCCGTGGCGGTACGCGATGCGTTTTTGTGCGGTTTGGCGCACCTGTTGTACGCATCGCAGAGTTGTCGCAGGCATGGCACACTCGCAGCGTCATGGCTGATGTCATCGTGATCGGAGCGGCCCTGTCGGGTCGTCGTGCCGCCGAGCTTATTGTTTTCGGGCAGACGAGGGAGTCGTAATGCGTGTGGTTGTGGTGGGTCTTGGTGCGATGGGGTTGCCGACGTGTCGCGTGTTGGCCGAGCGCGGGCATCAGGTGATTGGTATTGATCGCCACGGCATTTCTGCGCCGGCGGGCTCGTCGGCCGGTGAGACTCGAATCTTTCGATTGGCGCACGGTCGTATCGAGGACATTTGTTTGGCGCGTCGCGCGCTCGAGTTATGGCGCGAGCTCGAGGTGCTGAGTGGTGAGCAGATTATTGATCAGGTGGGGTTGATCCTGCGGGGCGAGACGACTGCTGTTTGGGCCGAGGCGATGCGAGCTGAGGGTGTTCCCGTCGAGGAGCTCGACGCGGCGGGTGTTGCGCGCGTGTTTCCCGAGCTTGCATTTCGTCCAGGCGAACCAGCGATTTTCGCTCCCGACGATGGCGTGGTGTTTGCGCGGCGTGGCTTGGCAGCGATTGCTGCCGCTGCTCGGGTTGCCGGTGCCGAGTTGGCGATGCCCGAGCGCATGTTGGCCATTGAGGAGTCGACGTTCGGTGTTCGCGTTACGACGGATCGGCGTACGCTTGAGGCTGACGCTGCTGTGATTGCTGCTGGCCCGTGGGCGCAGGAGCTCTTGTCGCCGCTTGGTGTCGAGCTTCCTTTGGCGCCGGCGATTGGTCAGGTGTCGTATTGGCGGGGTGGTGGTGCGTGGGAGCGTCGACCTTCGCTGGTCGATTTTCAGTTGGATGGTCGGATGGGTGTGTACGGCTTGCCGACGCCGGGTAAGGGCTACAAGATTGGTCTGGATTACGGCGATGAGGATGCGTGGCAGCCCGATGCGACGGAGTGGGTGCGTCGCGAGCTTGAGGAGCAGTGCAATCGCGAGTGGGTGGCCGCTCACGCGCCTGGACTGGTGACTGATGGTCCGTACTTGACGGAGGCTTGTCCGTGGACGATGACGCCTGATGCCGAGTACACGTATGGTCGGCACGGTTCGATTGTGATTGCTGCGGGTTGTTGCGGTCATGCGATGAAGTTCACGCCGGTGCTGGGCGAGATCTTGGCTGACTTGACTGAGGGTCGCGAGCTCTGGCCGGACGCTAAGGCTTTTGCCATTGAGCGTATTCCGGCTGATATGGAGTTCGAGCGTTATGACACGCCGATGGGTTTGCGGATCAGTCTCTAGCGCCACCACACCACGCGGCCGGACATGATGGGCCCGGGCCCATCATGTCCGGCCTTGACAATTTCAAAGCCCTGTAGTCGCAACGGTTGTGTAGGCCCGGTCACTGGTGTTTTGGCTTAGGTGCTGCTAATTTCTCTTGGACATGGTGGGCCCGGGCCCATTAGGTCCGCGCAGCGCGGCGGTCAGCGCGGCGCCGCTGCTTGCGCGCGATACTTTCTAGCGTGAAAACGTTCGCCGAGATTGCGCAAACCGACGCGCCGACCCTGGACCTATTGGCGCTCGCCATCGCGCAGGCCTTGCGTCCCGTCGATGATGTGTGGGCGCTCACAGAACTCGACCGGCTCGCCAGTCAAGTCGTGCGGCACGGGCTCGGAGAAACACCTGTAGAACAACTCGGCGCGCTCGAAACAGTCCTCGGCCAACACGAAGGCTTCGCTGGCGAGGTCGAAGAATACGATCATCCCGACAACTCGATGCTCGACCTCGTCCTGCGTCGCCACCGCGGACTCCCAATCCTGCTCAGCATCGTCTGGATCGAAGTTGGCCGACGCGTCGGCATGCCCCTCCGCGGCGTTGGCCTCCCCGGTCATTACGTTGCGGGATGGTTTGGTCGAGGAACACCAATCCTGATCGACCCGTTCAAAGGCGGAACGCTGATCACCGAAGAAATGCGCTGCAGCATCGAACCAACATCGGTGCAGCAAACCGCTCTCCGTATCTGCTCCAACCTCGTCGGCTCGTACGAGCGGCGTAGTGATATCGGGCGCACACTGATCGCCGCAAAACTCCGTCTCGACCTACCACTCGACGACCTTGACCGCCGCGTCATGGAGTTCGAGCACAAGCGCCTCTCCGCGCGTATGAACTAGTCGTCCATGCACGATTGTGGTGCTTCCGTCTAGGATCTTGGCATGCATTCGTCTTACGCACTCAACTCCGAAGACTTCTCCGTCGAGCGCGACGGCACAACAGCCCCGCTCGCAACCCTCTGGCCAGGTGGCTACAAGAATGGTGATCGCTTTGCCGTCCTGATGGGAAACCCGATGGATGCGGTGGGTTGCTCGAACCTAATCGGCGGCACCAACACGCTGTTCTATGACCACCTGCGCGAGACGCGGGGCACCTCGAACTTCTTCCGTTATGCGGACACGTATCTGATTGGCGTCGACTGCGAGCCTGGCGACTTCAACCAGCTCGACGTCTGGCCGATGCACAAGTTCGTCAGCATCATGCAGCCCACGGCCGAGTCGCTGATCCACACGATCAATGACCGCCGCATCACGCACCTCGCAATCCCCGAGACGGGAATTCGGGTCCGTGGCCAAGTCGTCCTGTCGACGTGGAACTCGTTCCTCGACACCGTCAAGTGCGTCGTGCTCTACAGCCCGCTGACGGGCAAGGCGCGCAACGCTGACGTCGCATTGCTTGGCAACAAGGTGATCGAGTCGTACGTTGAGCAGGCGATCTTCACGACGCCCGGCATCGGTGCCGGTGAGCAGGCGCGGTATCGCCGCATTCGCCGTAACCTCGACCAAGAGCCAATGCGTTGCCTCGAGGAATATCGTTCGCTACCGAACCCCGCCGCGGCCCGTGCGCTGCTCGGCGTCTCCGAAGTGCTACCGCCCGGCCACCAGCCACCAGACTTGAGGCAGGCGCCGCTTGTGATCATCCCCGTCGACTCACCCGTCGCACCTGCTGATTCCATGAGCGCGCCAGCTACCGAAGCAGCGGGGATCACGATCTTCGAACCACCCGTGCCGCAGGCATCGACAGAGGGCCTGCGCAAGACGGGCTTCGATGCGATCCAACGTCGCATGGGTGGCACCTTCACGGAGTGGGAGGGTTGGGATTGGATCTCCGACTTTGGTGATCCCCTCAATGAGCATCACGCGGTGCGCGAGACGGTTGGTATCTGGGACGAGTCGCCACTGCAGAAGTGGATCTTCCGTGGCCCCGACGCGCTCAAAGCAGTTGATTACTGCATGGCGAATGACATGGCTTCGATGCAGGCTGGTCAGGCGCGCTATTCGTGCTTCCTTGATGAGTACGGTCGCATGCTCGGTGATGGTGTGGCCTTCAATTCGGGCGACCCAACGGGTGCGGGCATCATGGTCGTGACGGCGCTGCCGTCCGATGTCGACCAGTTTCGTCGCGTTGCGAAGTCGCAGGGCTTCGATGTCAAGGTCCTCGATCGCACGGAGGCATGGCCGCACGTCCAGGTGCAGGGCCCGAATGCGCGCGAACTCGTGCAGTCGATGACGGATTTTGATGTTGCGAGTCTCAAATACTTCCGCTTCACGACGGAGCCGATTACGCTCGGCGGTGTGCCTGGCTGTTACTTGGCACGGACGGGCTATTCGGGCGAGTTCGGTTTCGAGATCTATGTTCCGAAGGAGCATGCGGAGGCGCTCTGGCAGGCTCTGCTGGATCACGGCGCAGCGCGTGGCATTCGCCCGTATGGCCTCGCGGCCGTCGAGTCGTTGCGGATCGAAGCTGGTCTGATCTTCATCGGCTACGACTATTTCCAGGGGCTGACGTCACCGTTCCATATGAATTTGGAGCGCACGATCAATCTCGAAACGGGTGATTTCGTCGGCAAGGCGGCGTTGCAGGCCGAGCTCGCTGCGGGCATTACCCATCGTCTGACCACGCTTGTCGTGGCGGGCAATGAAGCACCGGATTATGGTGCGGATGTCTTCGTCAATGGGCGTGGCGTTGGCAAGCTGTTGTCGCCGTCTCAGGGTCGATCGCCAAGCGTCGATCGTTTGATTGGCTTGGCGTGCCTCGAGATCGAGCTGACTGAGCCGGGTAATCGCGTTGAGGTGGCGTTGCCGGATGGCCGTCTCGTGCCGGCCTATACGGACACGTTCCCGATCTATGACCCGGAGAAGAAGCGACCTCGGTCGTGAGCCAGGGCGTCGATCCCGAGGGGTCGATTGGTGTTATCGCCGAGAGTTGGGAAGGGGTGCGCGGAGCAGAGTTGTTGCGCGCGCGATTGCCGAAGGAAGACTTTCTCGTCGTGGCGGATCAGGCCTTTGCGCCGTATGCGCGCCGTCGCCCCGATCAGGTTCGTCAGCGCGTCCAAGACTTGGCGAGCGACCTGCAGGCCGAGGGCGCGAAGGCGTTGCTGTTAGCGGCTGGCTTTGCCTCGTTTGAGGCTCGACCAACGATTGTAGAGTTGCCGATGCGTGGGCTCGAGTGTGGCTTACGCGATGCGCTTGAGCAGGCTGCTGGCCGTCCGACCGTTGCCGTCTTTGCGTCGAGCGAGGTCAAGACGATGGTGCTCGCTAAGCAGATCCGTACGCTGCGTGGCGGCGGTAGCGTGACGCTGATCGAGCGCGGGGTAGAGTCCGTACCCGACCTGATGGTGCGTGTCCGTCAGACGACGCCCGACGTCCTTGTGCTGCTCCTACTGACGCCGTCGGCGTACGCCGATTGGGACGAGCTGGTTGCAGCGGCACCCGAGCTCGTGGTGGTCGATGCGCTCGATTCGGCGGCGCGGCACTTGGCGCATGATCTGCGCACGCGTCAACTGCTGGCGCATCACGGGCTGCGCGCGGGACGCATTACCGCTTTTGCGACGCGGGGTGGTACGACGGGTGCGACGCGCGAGCCGCTCTCGACCGCGTCGATCGCGTCGCTGCAGCGCCGTAGCTAGCTGACGAGACCGGAGACTACTGCCAGCGGTTAGGCCAAGAAGCCGAGTCCGCTGACGGCGAGGCCGGTCACGGCAATGCCAACGTACTGCGTTGGCTTTAGGCGTTCGCGCAGAAAGATGATGCTGATCACTGCGGCTGCTGTCCCGAATTGCGACGCAGCGACGGTCGCGATGCTGACGGGCCCAATCGCTGCGGCGAAGGCGAATGCTGTGATCGCGACGGCGTCGAGTACGGCGGCGAGGATCAGCAGTCGAAAGAGGCCTGTTGGTACGCGGTTTTTCGCGATCAGGAGGAGCGGCAGTGCGGCGAGGAGGCTGATCGTACGTACGAGTCCCGCCGAGGTCAGTGCTGGCTGGTCGGTATGGCCTAGTGCGACGAGCACGATCGCGTAGCAGAAGGCGGCGCAGACAGCCCAGATCGCTCCTTTTGCCGCGGTGCGTGCGCCGGGCTCGTACGCGACGAGGATCGTGCCGGCGATGGCGATGCACATCAGCCCAATTGTGGTTGGGCTGGGTCGCTCGCCAAGGAGCACGCTCAACGCCACACCGACGCCGCCTTGGAGGGCGATGATCGGCGCCACGGTGCTGATGTTGCCGCGCTGGAGGGCGCGCGCGAGGAACAGGAAGCCGATGGCACCAATGATCCCCGCGAGGATCGGAACAGCGAGCGAGCGTGGACCCCATGGGCCTTGGAGTCCGTCGAAGGCGAGCGCGACCACGATCACGAGTGTCGTGCCAAACAGCAGGATCCAGAACAGCATCACCCGCGGGTCGAGCAGGCGGGCGCCACGTTGCAGCGGGATATTCATTGTCGCCCACACGAATGCAGCTGTGAGGCCGAGGATGACGGTCATTGCTTAGTCGCCGAGTTCGCTGCGGCGCCGATCCGTGTATGCCTTCAGCTCGGCATGCAGGTCGGGATCGATCGCCGGGGCCTCCCAGGCTGCTTGCATCTGATTCCAAATATTGAGTGCGCGTTCGGTGGCGTCAGGCTGGCCCTTCTTCGTCCACGACGAGTAGTTGTCCGTCGTCCAGACCTCTGGCCGATAGAAGCAGTCGCGGAATCTCTCGAGCGTATGCGCGGCTCCGAAGAAGTGGCCACCATGGCCGACCTCTTCGTGGGCGCCGAACGCGAGTGCCTCGTCGCCGAAGTCGATGGGCGAGAACTGCGCGATCATCTGGCGCAGCATCTCGGTATCCATCGCGACTTTGGCGTAGGAGTGCACGAGGCCACCTTCGAGCCAGCCGGTTGCGTGCAACTGGAGGTTGGCGCCGGCGAGGAACGCTGGCAGCATCGTGTTGAGTGACTCGAAGGAGGACTGCGCGTCGACGATCGGGCTCGCATTGAGGCCGCCGCCACCTGCGCGCCAGAGAAGATTGTGGCGGCGTGCGATCTGGCCGGTGGCGAGTATCCCCATCGCCGCTTCGGGTCCTCCAAAGCCGGGCGAGCCGGACTTCATATCCGTGTTCGAGACGAATGAGCCCATGATTGCCGGACAGCCTGGTCGGATCGCCTGGACCAGTGCGAGGCCGGCAAGCGCCTCGGCGGTCTGCTGCGCGAGCGCGGCGGGTAGGGAGACCGGTCCCATGGCGCCCATCAGGATGAACGGCGTGACGTTGACGATCTGGTTGCGTTCGGCCAGCAGCCACAGCGACTCGAGCATGCGGGTGTCGAAGACGAGCGGCGAGTTGGCGTTGATGGTGCCGAAGACGCCGGGGTTGCGCTCGATCGAGTCCGCTCCGCCGAGGGCCATCTCGGCCATGGCAATAGAATCGATCACGCCGTTGAGGTGGATCTGTGCGGCGCCCGACGCCTTGTCGGTGTTCTCGTACATGGCGAGCAGCAGATCGAGGTGGCGCGAATCGAGCGGTCGGTCATTGCACTCGACGATTGGGTAACCAGGCGTGTCGATCTCGGGCGTCACTTGCACGGCGCGCAGGAACTTGATGGCATCGTCGAGCGTGCCGTCGCGGCGCGTGGTGCCGTCGTTGACGAACGGCATTGATTGTCCCGAGCAGAAGACCATGTTGTCGTGGCCGAACTCGATGTTGTTCGTGGGATTGCGTGCTTGGAGTGTAAATTCCGTCGGCGTCGTCTTGACCCGCTCCAACAGCCACTCCGGATCGAAGAAGACGACTTCGCCTTCGACGCGCTGTCCTTCGCGTGCAAAGAGCTCCAGCGCCGGTTCGTACATAAACTGAATGCCGATTTCGGAGACGAGGCGCTTCCAGCCCCGATCGATGGTGTCGAGCGCGTCGATCGTGAGCGGCTCGAAGCGCGGGTTGTGGTTTACGAACATGCTGCCTCCTCCCCCAGGTTGTCGTCAATCTGCCACGAATTCACTGACGCTCTATGGGCGCCCTGCCGACACAGTAAACCCGCCACGATGTTTGCGTGGGGACAACTATCATTACGGCGCGCCCTCAGCACTCATCGCTTGGCAGATACGTATTGGGCGCCGATGCTGGGAGGGGTTTGCTCTCGACGGCGGTACAGTCATGCGGCACCGGAATTCGCCGGCGCCGCTGCTGATGGCTACTTCCGACTCCACTGCGCACGAGCATCAAGAGGGGCACGCTCCGCGTGGGTCGCTGCCAACGCTGGCGGTCGCTGCGCTTGGCGTGATCTACGGCGACATCGGCACGAGCCCGCTGTACGCATTGCAGGTGGCGTTCAGTAGTGCGGTCGGCGTCAAGCCAACGCCCGATAACGTGTTCGGGTTACTCTCGTTCTTCATCTGGTTGCTGACGATTGTTGTGACGATCAAGTATGTCCTGATCGTGATGCGCGCTTCGAATCGGGGCGAGGGCGGTAGCCTTGCGCTGATGTCACTGGCGTTGCGGTACGTGCAGAATCGGTCGAAGGCGTTTGTCGTCGTGATTGGCATCCTCGCGGTATCGCTGTTCATGAGCGATGCGATCTTGACGCCGAGCATCTCGGTCTTGTCGGCGGTTGAGGGTGCTGAGCTCAAAGTGCCCGCAGTGGGTACCGTCGCGGTGGAGATCGCACTGGTGATTATCACGGGGCTGTTCTTGATGCAGCGCTGGGGGACGGAGCGCGTGGGGAAACTATTCGGGCCGATCATGGTTGTCTGGTTTTTGACCATCGCCGTGCTCGGCGTGATGGGCATTGCGAGTAACCCGGCCATCCTCGGGGCGCTCTCGCCGACGTATGCCGTCGAATTTGCTGTCGCGCATCCTGTCTTAGCGTTTGTCGCACTCGGCGCCGTCACGTTGGCGCTGACGGGCGCCGAGGCGCTCTACGCAGACATGGGCCACTTTGGCCGGTCACCGATCGTGGCGTCGTGGCTTGGCATCGTCTTCCCTTCGCTGATCCTGTGCTATCTCGGGCAGGGCGCCAACATCCTCGAGAACCCGGAGCATATTGATAACCCGTTCTTCTATCTCGCGCCGTCGTCATTTACGATCCCGCTGGTCGTCCTCGCGACCCTCGCCACGGTGATTGCGTCGCAGGCTGTGATCTCTGGTGCGTACTCCGCTACGCGCCAGGCAATGCAGCTCGGATTGCTACCGCGCATGCGCGTCATGCAGACGTCGGTCAAGGTTCGCGGACAGATCGTCATCCCCGTGATTACCCTGCTCCAGTACCTCGCGGTGGTGACGACGGTACTGATCTTCCAGACATCGGCACACCTCGCAGCGGCATACGGGCTTGCCGTGACGGGCACGTTCGTCTGCACAACGATTCTGGCGATCGTCGTCGCGAAGCACCTTTGGAAGTGGCCAATCTGGAAGATCGTGGCCATCTTTGCGCCACTCGGCCTTGTGGACGTCGCGTTATTCTCGGCAAACCTCTCGAAGATTCCGCACGGCGCCTGGTTCTCGCTGACGGTGGCGGCGTTCCTGTATCTGCTGATCTGGTCATGGTCGACGAGTCGGCAGGCAATGCTGCGCGCGTTGTCGAAGGAGGCGGTCGATGCCGATGCGTTCGCGTTGCAGGTCGCGGCGGGAGAGTTCAAGAAGACTGAAGGCACTGGCGTGTTCCTCGTTGCCTCGGCGACGCTTGTGCCTCGGTCACTACTGGCGACGATCCGTAATTTCGGACGGATGTACGAGCGCACGATTCTCTTGACGGTGCAGACGCTCGACACGCCGCACGCCTCGCCGTCGGAGCGATCCGAGTTGGAGGAGGTCGTGCCTGGCCTGTGGCGTGTCGTTCTGCGCTTTGGCTTCGCCGAGCTGCCGGATGTACCGAAAGCGCTCGGCGAGAGCGCGATCGGCGCGTTGATTGATCCCGCGACGACGACGTACTTCGTCGGCCGAGACACGGTGTCGGTGACGACGCGCGGCATTCATGCCGTCCCCCGCCGTATCTTTGCGCTCTTGCATCGCAACGCGCAGGTCTCGACGGACTTCTTCCGCGTGCCGCCGGACCACACGGTCACGCTCGGCACTCGCGTCGAGATTTAGAGGTCGCGTTGCGCGGCATCGAGCAGCGCGCGTGTGATCGTCGGTAGTGGGTCACGATCGGGCATCACGATCCCGATGCGCTGCTCAATCACCGGGTCGGTCAGCTGCACCGCGACGATCTGATCGGGGAGGGCGCCACCATCGATCCACGAGGTTGGGCCAATCGTCTCGCCGCGCCGCCGTGTCCCGTGGTGACGACGGCGCGCACTATTCGTACCAGACGTACGTGAGGTCGACGAGCTCGCCGGTGTTGAATCCGTACAGGAACTCGCACGTCTCCTGACCGTGGTTGTGGACCCGGTGCTTCGCGCCGGCCGGGATGAAGATGCCCGTTCCCGGACCGCACCGCTGCTCGGTGTCGTCGACTCGGAACATCGCCTCGCCGCGCACGACGTAGTACCACTCCTCGGCCTCGGCGTGCGAGTGCAGCAGGTGCGTCTCGCCGGGCTCCAGCCAGTCGACGCCGACGTTCATGGAGCTGCCGTTCAGCGAGCGCGAGATGAACTCGACGTACCGGCCCTCGTCGTCGACCTTGCCCTGCGCGACGGCCTGCCAGTGCGGATCGGTCCCGTCGTTCTGGGTGTGCACCGGCTCCTCCGCGATGCGGCGGAAGTTCGCGTCCATCTCAGTCCTCCAGCAGCGCGCGGCTGATGAGCTGCTGGAAATGGTGCGGCCCGCGCTCCTCTTCCGGATGCAGGTAGCCGCGCTCAAGCAGACCGGAGACGATGCCGCGCTGCACGGAGCGGCACAGCGGGAGGTCCTCGGCGACGATGCGCTCGAACCAGTCGATGAACGCATCGGCATCGGCCGGTGCCGCCTCCGGGCCGAACCAGTAGTCGAGCGTCGCCACCGTCCGCTCCGTGCCGTCGGGAACGAGTTGGCGGGCGACGAGGGCCTCGCTGTTCCCGAACACGGAGATCTGCGTGTTCGGGAACAGCGAGGCCCACGAGAAGCGATCGCGATCGAAGCGGTGCGTGACGAGGGGTCCGTGCTCGGTGACGACGTAGTCGTCGTCGACGCCGTAGCCCGGCAGCGTCTCGGCGTGCACCAGCGGGCAGTGGTAGCACTCCATGAAGTTCTCCGCCACGACCTTCCAGTTCGCGTCGATCACGTGCCGCACGCTCCGCCGCAGGAGGAGCCGGTCGAGATCGACCCGTGAGACGTCGCGCACCAGCGTGATGAAGGGTGCGAGCAGCTTCTCAAGGGGCGGTGCGTCGGGCACCGTGGAGGCGAATAGCAGCGAGCCGACCGTCGCGACGGACAGGAGTGGCAGCCGCCCGCCCTCCGGCGGCACCTCGACGCCGGGTGCGGCGTGCAGGGTTCCGTCGAGGCGGTACGTCCAGCCGTGGTAGCGGCACTGGAGCGTCTGGCGGCGGCCGCAGCCCTCGGCGACCACCGATCCGCGGTGGCGGCACACGTTGGCGAGCGCCCGGAGCACACCGTCGGCGTCGCGTGTGACGACGATCGGCAGTCCGCCGAGGTCGGCGGCCAGAAACGAGCCGGGCTCGGCCACCGCCTCCGCTGACCCGATGTAGTGCCAGTTCGGCGCGAACACGCGAGCCTGCTCGGCCCGGAGGATGTCGCTGTCGGTGTACCAGGACGACGGGATCGCCTCGACGACGTGCATCAGAAGTCGTCCTCGCCGGCCGTCATCACGGCTAGGTGCGTCATGCCGGCGTCCGCCCGCGCACCGTGCCAGT
Organism: Gaiellales bacterium; assembly: GCA_038911065.1. Classification (GTDB taxonomy): domain Bacteria; phylum Actinomycetota; class Thermoleophilia; order Gaiellales; family F1-60-MAGs149; genus F1-60-MAGs149. The sequence goes on from JBCKBR010000021.1 coordinate 19,754, forward strand.
GCCGTTCGTCGGCCGGAACGACCACTAGGTCGCCGACGCGCACTGGTCGCTCCTCGGACTCGGTGGCGACGGTTCCGTAGCCCGCGGTGATCACGAGCACCTGGTCGGTGGTGTGCGAGTGCCAGACGGTGCGCGCTCCGGGAGCGAACGTGACGTCGTAGATCCGCAGCTCCGAGGCATCGGACTCGCTGACGACCTCGGCGGCGCGTACGTCGCCCTCAAAGATCTCCCAGTCGACGAGCGGCGGACTCGGCGCCCCAAGGGTCTTGACCTGCATCGCACTCCTCCGATATAACTGATTGTCAGTGACCCCAGACTGATGAACAGCCGGAATGTCGATCATAACTCGCCGCCCGGGAGCGGTCAACCGCCGAGCGCGAACCAGCGCAACGTGTCGGTCGGCTCGATCGACTCGAACACAAACCGAAGGGCCTGATCCTTAAACTCATTCGTGTACTGCAATATTTTCGGCATCTAATGATCCTTCCAGGATCTCTGGGGACCTAATGCACAACACGGGTCGATTCAGTCACGCTCGGCACTCGCGTCGAGATTTAGAGGTCGCGTTGCGCGGCATCGAGCAGCGCGCGTGTGATCGTCGGTAGTGGGTCGCGATCGGGCACCACGATCCCGATGCGCTGCTCAATCACCGGGTTGGTCAGCTGCACCGCGACGATCTGATCGGGGAGGGCACCACCATCGATCCACGAGGTTGGGCCAATCGTGCACCAGGGTCCATGCGCGACGTGTTCCCACAGTGGCACGATGTCGTCCGACTCGACGCGGGGCGCAGGCGCTGTACCGGCGGTGGTGAAGGCCGCATCGATGATGCGCCGATTCTGCATATTTGAGGTGAGCAGGCAGAGTGGGAGTGCGGCGGCATCGTGCCAGGTCATTGATGCTCGCTGTGCGAGCGCATCGTCTTTGTGGACGTAGAGGACGTAGCGTTCCTGCGCGACGGGGATGCCGCGTACGCCGCGGAGCGGCTCGTTGTCGAGGTACGTGATGCCGGCGTCGATCTCGAACTCGAGCAGGCGGCGCTCGATCTCGCTGCTGGCGAGTGACAGGATGGTGACGGAGACGTCGGGGTGGCGTGCGGTAACGGCGACCGACAGCGCGCTCGCAATCGGAAGTGTGGTGGGGATTGCGCCGAGTCGGAGACGCCCGGTGGCGGCACCGCTCATGGAGGCGAGGTCCTCGTGGAGGCCTTCAGCATCGGCCAGTAGGCGGTGTGCCCAGGCGACGACGCGCTCGCCTTCAGGCGTCAGACCCGCGTAGCGGCGGCCGCGAATCACGATAGGCACAGCCAATTCTGCTTCGAGGTTGCGAATGCCGGCACTGAGCGAGGGCTGCGAGACGTGGCAGGCAGCAGCAGCACGACCGAAGTGGCGTTCGCGGGCGAGTGCGATGATGTATTCCAGCTGCCGGAACTGCATGCCCGTATGATAGCCGTTGCCTATCATGCGAATGGCAAAAAACGTGTTGCCGTGGGCGCGACGGCGGGGGATGCTGTGCTGTGTACGCCTGCACCTATTGGAGGAGACGGCATGACGACAATCAGTAGGTTCCCGAAAGGCCGCCTGACCCACCCGTGGGTTCGCGACAACGGCGAGTTGCGTCCCGCCACCTGGGATGAGGCGCTCGACCGTGCTGCTGCCGGATTCGCACCCGCCCGCGAGTTGGATACCTCGAAGAGCTTCGGCGTCCTCTCCTGCTCCAAAGCCTCCAACGAAATGAATTATCTGGCGCAGAAGTTTACGCGGCAGGTGATGGGTAGCAACAACATTGACTCATGTAATAGAACTTGACACGCTCCAAGCGTCGTCGGTCTGGCGACAGTCTTTGGAGCGGGTGGCGGAACGTCTTCGTACGAGGAGTATCACGACACCGACCTGATCCTCTTGTGGGGATCCAACGCGCGTGTGGCGCACCCGATCTTCTTCCATCACGTCCTCAAGGGTATCCACAATGGTGCGCGGCTGATCGTCGTCGATCCGCGCCGCACCGAGTCGGCCCAGTGGGCCGACCGCTGGCTCGGGCTCAACATTGGTTCGGATATCGCCCTCGCCAACGCGATGGGCCGCGAGATCATTGCGGCAGGGCTCGCCAACCAAGCCTTCATCGATCGTGCGACCGAAAATTTTGAGGCCTACAAGGCAACCGTTGAGCCGTATACGCTCGAGCGCGCCGAGGGGTTGACGGGCCTTCCCGCCGAAGCGATTCGGGAGGTCGCGCACGCCTACGCGCGCGCCGACCGCGCGATGATCTCGTGGACGCTCGGCATCACCGAGCATCACACCGGCGTCGATAACGTCCTCAGCCTGATCTCCCTTTCGCTGCTGACCGGCCATGTTGGTCGCTACGGCTCGGGTGTCAATCCGCTGCGCGGCCAGAACAACGTGCAGGGTGGAGGCGACATGGGGGCGATTCCAGATCGCCTGCCAGGCTTCCAGAGCCTCGAGCGTGATGTTGCGGCACGTGCCAAGTTCGAGCAGGCCTACGGCGTGCAAATCCGCGATCGTGCCGGTCTCAACTTGACGCAGATGTTCAACGCGATGGAAGTCGGCGAGCTGAAGTACCTCTACATCATTGGCGAGAACCCGGCCCAGTCCGAGGCCGATGTTAGTCGCACGCGCGAGCTGCTGGACGACCTCGACTTCCTCGTCGTGCAGGATATCTTCATGACGAAGACGGCCGAATTCGCAGATGTCGTGTTTCCGGGCACCGCCTCGTGGTGCGAGTCGGATGGCACCGTCACGAATTCGGAGCGACGCGTCCAGCGCACCCGCAAGGCGCTCGACCCGCCGGGCGAGGCTCGCGATGACCAGTGGATCATTGGCCAACTCGCGAAGCGGCTCGGCTCTGACTGGGGCGAGCCATCGAGCGAGGAGATTTGGGACGAGCTGCGCCTGCTCTCGCCGATGCACACGGGCATGTCGTACGCGCGGCTCGAAGAGCTTGGTGGCATCCAATGGCCGTGTCCCGAGGATGGGCATCCGGGCACGCCAATCATGCATGAGCGGCTCTGGCAAAACCCAATCGGTGGAGCGCGCTGTCCGTTTGTGCCGGTCGAGGATCGCCCGCCGTTCGAGGCGCTCGACGCAGAATTCCCGATTCGTCTGACGACGGGTCGCCGACTCGAGTCGTACAACACGGGCGCGCAGTCGAACCTCTACAGCTCGCCGCTGCATCAGGGCGAGTTTCTCGAGCTGTGTCCTGAGGATGCGTTGCGAATGAACATTGAGGAGGGCGAGATCGTGCGCGTCTCGAGCCGTCGTGGCTCGGTCGAGGCGCCGATGCGTGTCGATACTGCGCTGCGACCGGGCCTCGCGTTTATGACCCTCCACTTCCCCGACCAAGTCGATGTCAACCAGTTGACGATTGATGCGGTCGACGAGAAGAGCGGCACGGCGGAGTTCAAGGCCTGTGCCATCCGGGTGGACAAGATCATCGAGGCCGATCGGGTCGAGACAGCTGAGCTCGAGGTCGAGCTCGTGGCCGGCGACTGATGGACATTAAGCTGCTCAACGTCGCTCCGACTGATCAGGAGCGCGACGCGGTCGATCTCCTACTCGGCCCCCCGACGTCGGGTTGGGATGGTGGCGAGCGCGATGCTCTGACCGACACCCGTGTCGCCGATGGTGGACACGAGGTTCGCGAGGATCGGCACCTGCTCTTGCCCGCGCTGTGGGCGGTGCAGGATCGTATTGGCTACATCAGCGCGCCTGCTCTTAACTACATCTCGCGGCGTCTGACAATCCCCCCGGCCGATGCCTATGGCGTGGCCACGTTCTATGCGATGCTGGCGACCGAGCCGCAGCCGCCGCGCGTGCTGCACGTCTGCGAAGACCTCGCTTGCAAGTGTGTGGGTTCCGACGAGTTGATCGCCACGCTCGAGGAGCGCTTTGGGCCCGAAGGTGCTGTTTCGGCTGACGGTCGCTCGACATGGCACCGCTCGCCGTGCCTCGGGCAGTGCGATCGCGCGCCAGCGGTGCTGATGATGGAGGCGGGCCTCGAGCCGTTCACACGCACCTACGCACCCGCCTCGATCGCCATCGCGCTGGCGTCACTCGCCGAGGAGGAACTCGACGGTACGCAGCCCGCGGTGCCGCCACAGGCGGGCGACGAGAGCCTGCGTCTGCTGCGTCGCATTGGTGTTGCCGATCCGCTGAGCCTCGATGACTATCGCGCCAACGGTGGCTATGAGGCGTTGCGCGCAGCGATTGCCTTGGGTCCCGATGGCGTTATTCGCGAGGTGAAGGATTCGCGCCTGCTGGGTCGCGGTGGCGCCGCCTTCCCAACGGGCGTCAAGTGGGAGGCTGTGGCGCGTCAGCCCGCCCGCCCACACTATTTAATCTGCAACGCCGACGAGTCCGAGCCGGGCACGTTCAAGGATCGCGTGATCATCGAGGGCGACCCGTTCTCGCTGGTCGAGTCGATGACGATTGCCGCCTTCGCGATGAGTGCAGAGATCGGCTTCGTGTATCTCCGCGGCGAGTACCCGGAGGCCGAGCGCGCACTGCAGAATGCGATCGATCAGGCCTACCTCCGCGGCCTGCTCGGTGAGAATGTGATGGGTGAGGGCTTCACCTTCGACCTCGAGATCCGTCGCGGCGCTGGTGCGTACATTTGCGGCGAGGAGACGGCGATCTTCAATTCGATCGAGGGCTTCCGCGGCGAGCCGCGTTCGAAGCCGCCGTTTCCTGTCGAGAGTGGCGTCTTTCAGAAGCCGACGGCGATCAACAATGTCGAGACGCTCGTCAACGTGCTCGACGTGATCGCCAAGTCTGGTCCGGGCTTCAGCGAGACTGGCACCGAAGGGTCGACGGGCACGAAGCTCTTCTGTATCTCTGGCTCGGTCGTGCGCCCCGGTATCTACGAGGTGCCGTTTGGTGGCACGCTGCGCGAGTTGCTCGAGCTAGCTGGTGGTATGCCTGCTGGTCGAGAGATGCAAGCGATCCTGCTCGGCGGTGCTGCGGGTGGCTTCATCCGTCCCGATGAGATCGACCTCGAGTTGTCGTTCGAGGCCGTGCGTGCAGCGCAGACAACGCTCGGGTCGGGCGTCGTCATGGTCTTTGACGAGACGGCCAATATGCTGAAGATGTTGCAGCGCATTGCCGCGTTCTTCCGTAACGAGTCGTGTGGTCAGTGCGTGCCGTGCCGCGTGGGCACCGTGCGACAGCAAGAGTCGCTGGCGCGGCTCGCCAACAACAAGCCGCGCGGTGGTGTCGAGACCGAACTGGCGTTGATCGCAGAGGTTGGCCAGTGCATGCGCGACGCGTCGATCTGCGGTCTGGGGCAGACGGCCTCGACTGCCGTCGAGTCGGCGATTACCCGACTCGGTATCTTCGCAGGGAGTGCAAAATGAGCGGACCATTGATGTTGACAGCGAAGCGCATGGTCGAGGTTGAGATCGACGGACAGGCGATCAAGGTCTTCGAGGGTGACACGATCCTCGATGCGTGCCGCAAGCTCGATGTCGAGACACCAACGCTGTGTTACAACGACACGCTCGAGCCGAAGAACGCCTGCCGTGTCTGCGTGGTCGAGGTCGAGGGTGCCCGCGTCCTACAGGCGGCCTGCTCGCGTAAGGCCGAGGCGGGAATGAAGATCCAGACCGACTCGGAGCGGGTCCGTACGAGTCGCCGCATGGTGCTCGAACTACTTGCCTCGAGTGTTGATTTGTCGACCACACCGGATGTTGCGGGGTACCTCGAGCGCTACGAAGCGAAGCCCGCGAAGTTCGGGCCACCCGCGCCGCCCGACCTGCATCGGGACCAGCATCGCGCCGGGCATCACATCGAGCCCGATGGCGAATTTGCGGCGACGGTGATGTCTACTGTCAAGGTCGATAACGAGCTCTACGTGCGCGATTACGGCAAGTGCATCCTTTGCTACCTGTGCGTTGATGCCTGCGGTGAGCAGTCTCAGAATACGTTTGCAATTAGTGTCGCCGGTCGTGGTTTTGATGCACGTATTTCGACCGAGTTCGTCGTGCCACTTCCCGAATCGGCCTGTGTGTACTGTGGCAACTGCATCACGGTCTGTCCGACCGGTGCGCTGATGTTCAAGAGTGAACACGATCTGCGCAGCGACGGCGAGTGGCGCGAAGAAGAGCAGACGGTGACGCAGACGATTTGCCCGTATTGCGGCGTTGGCTGCAACCTCGAACTGCACGTCCAGGACAACACGATCGTCAAGGTCACGAGCCCCGCCGACCACTCAATCACAGAGGGTAACCTCTGCATCAAGGGTCGCTTCGGGTTCCAGCACGTGCAGGCACGTGACGGAGCCAAGTAGGCCGGTGGAGTCAGTCGAACGCCCATCGCTCGCCGGTCCGACCGCCGAGGTGCGGGTGCTGCGGCTCGCGCGCGGGGAGCGCTCCGTGGAGAAGCGCGACCGCGTGGCGGGCGAGGAGCCGCTCGAGATTCGAGCTGGTGGTCCGGGCCAGCCAATGACCCAGCTCGCGGTGATGATGCGCACACCGGGTGCCGACTTCGAGCTCGCGGCAGGCTTCCTGCTGACGGAGGGGCTGATTACGACGAAGGACGACATTGGCGAGATCCGCTACTGCGCAGATGTCGAGAATATTGAGCAGGAGTACAATGTGTTGTCGGTGCGCCTAAACTGCTCGTTCGATGCGGCATCACTGCAGCGCAACATGTTCGCATCATCCAGCTGCGGCGTTTGTGGCAAGGCGTCGATCGACATGATTGAGGTTGCCTGCAAACCAATTCCCGACGGTCCACAGATTGCTTTCGAGACACTGCTCGGCTTGCCCGATGTCCTGCGCACCAAACAGCGGCAATTCGAGAAGACGGGCGGTATCCACGCCACCGGACTTTTTACGACCGACGGCACGCTGGTCGAGTTGCGCGAGGACATTGGTCGACATAACGCGATGGATAAGGTGGTTGGTGCCCGCCTGATTGCCGGCGAGACCCCACTCAATGGCTACGTCGCACTTGTTTCGGGCCGGGCCGGCTTCGAGCTCGTGCAGAAGGCCGCGGTCGCTGGCATTCCGATCGTGGCCGCCGTCGGGGCTCCCTCGAGCATCGCCGTCGATGCTGCGAAGCGTCTCGGTGTAACGCTCGTCGGCTTCCTGCGCGACGATCGCTGCAACGTCTACGCCAACGCCACGCGCATCGCCTTCGACGCGTCGTGAGTCGCGATCCGGATCCGGCCGAAGCGCTCAAGCGCTGGCGTGCTGCGCTCGTGGAGGTCGGCTTCGTTGCGCCGTTGGCCGTGGAGTCCGTCCCGGTGGTGGCGGCGATGGGACGCGTGCTTGCTGCGCCGGCTTCCGCGCTCCGTCCGTCACCGCCACTGCGCGTGGCCGCGATGGATGGTATCGCGGTGTGCGCAGCCGATACGGTGGGCGCCCCGCTACAGCTGGCGGAAGGCGCTTTCGCAGCTGTTGATACGGGTGCACCAATGCCCGCCGAATTCGATGCGGTGGTCGTGCGCGAGCAGGTTGTGATTGATGGCGAGGGTGCACAGATCGGGATCGTGGTGGCGCCCGGCAAAAACGTGCGGCCGGCGGGCGAGGACATCCCTGTCGATGTCGATCTGCTTGCGGCCGGGCGCTTACTCAGCGCCTTCGATGTTGCGCTGCTCGCGGCGGCCGGGCTCGTCTCGGTCGAGGTGTATCAGCGCCCACAGGTGGCGGTGATCCCGACGGGCGACGAGTTGCGGAGCGTGGGCGAACCACTCGAGCATCACCACGTAATCGACTCCAACTGCCCGATGCTTGCTGCACAGATCGCGGCGGACGGGTCACGCGCAAACGTTCATCCCCGCGTGGCCGACGACCCGGAACTGCTGGCAGTTGAGGTGATGCGCGCCGTGCTCGTCAATGACGTCGTGTTGCTGGTTGCCGGCTCGTCCCGCGGCCGTCGCGACCACGCCCGCACCGTGCTGGAAGAGCTCGGCGAGGTCGCGGTCGATGGCGTCGCCGTGCGGCCAGGGCATCCCGTGCTGCTCGCGACGGTCGGGACGACACCGGTGATCGGCGTGCCCGGCTATCCCGTTTCGGCAGCCTTCACCTACGAGTTGTTCGTGCGTCCACTCTTGGCCGAGTTGGCGGGCGGGCTGCCGCATCGGCCAGAGCTCGTTGTCCGGCTCGGCGAGGCTGTGGGTGGGCGCGACGACTCGACCTGCGTGGTTGCCGTTCGGCTCGATCCGATCGCGGGCGATCTGACCGTTGCCTACCCGCAGGCACGGCGGGCTGGTGCGTTGCGTGCGCTGGCTGCGGCCGACGGCTACATCGTTGTGCCGCCCGGGCCCGGGTTTGCTCTGGGCGATGTAACGGTCGCTCAGCGGTTGCGTTGAGCGGGTAGGATCCGCCCCCCATCACGAAACCCCGACACGGCCGTTAGGTGGCGTTGCCGCGTAACTCAGCGAGCGTTGCCCACTCGAGCATGCGGGCGTGCGTCGCCTCGAGCACGACCTCTGGTGCACAGCCGGCGTCGTAGGCCTCCCGCCAGCGTGCGGCGCACAGGCACCACTGGGAGCCTGCTTTGAGACCGGGGAACTCGTACATCTCGACGGGTGTCGAAAGGTCGTTGCCGGACTCTTTGGAAAACGCGAGAAACTCGTCGGTCAGCACCACACAGACCGCGTGCACCCCTTGATCCTGACCGCCCGTGTCGCAGCAGCCGTTGCGGTAGAACCCGGTCAGCGGGTCGTACGAGCAGGCCTGCAGTTCGGTGCCGAGAACATTCTCTGCCATGCACAGATTCTAGGCGGGTTGGGGGGCGTGAAGGGAT
>JBCKBR010000022.1:0-28001 GCA_038911065.1 Gaiellales bacterium
TCGACCGCGACGCGTAACGCAGCGAGGAGTGCGTCTCCCGCGGCAAGACGCGCCGCGAGTGTTCCACAGAGACAGTCAACTCAACACGACTCGCTTTAATAAAACAGCATTTAGCGCAACTAATATAGAGTCACCTGACATCAGAAGCGCGGCGATTTCAGGGCGAAGCATCCATCCAGTAGAAGCATAAAATACTCCTGCCGCAACTGGGATTGCTAGTCCATTGTAAATTGCCGCCCATGCAAGATTTTGTTTCATCTTGCGCACGGTCGCTTTAGAAAGACGGATTGCCGCCACGATGTCGTATGGGTCAGATTTCATTAGAACAACGTTGGCCGTCTCAATAGCCACATCAGTGCCTGCGCCGATTGCGATGCCGATGTCCGCTTGCGCAAGTGCGGGCGCGTCGTTTACTCCATCTCCAACCATCGCTACAAATTTCCGTTCATCTTGCAATTTCTTCACGAAACTCGCTTTATCTTCCGGCAAGACTTCCGCGAAAACTCTCTCAATACCGAGCTGTTTCCCTATACTCTCCGCAACTATTTTGTGGTCGCCAGTAATCATCACCGTTTCGATGCCGAGCTGTTTTAATGCCACGATCGTTTTTTTGGAGTTTTCACGGATCGGGTCTGCAACTCCAATAATACCTGCGACGGCATTATTCACAACAATAATGCTCAAAGTTTTTCCTTCAGAAAAAAGTTTGTCAATTATTTTTCTCTCATCATCAACGTTAATACCCCGATCTCGTAAAAGCCGTTCCGTGCCAATCAGGATATTTTTTTCGCTTACAACCGCTTCAAGCCCTAAGCCCGAAAGCGATTTAAAATTTTGTACATTGGATATCTGAATTTTTCGTTTCTTGGCTTCATCAAGAATCGCTTTTGCGATAGGATGATTTGATTTTGCTTCAACGCTTGCGGAGTACATAATGATATCTTCTTGTGTAAAATTTCCGAGTGCGATAACATCCGTTACTTTCGGTTTACCTTCTGTAAGCGTCCCTGTTTTATCAAGCACGATGGCATCTATTTTCTTTACACCTTCAAGCGTCATGGCATCCTTGATAAGGATGTTATGTTTCGCACCAAGACCTGTCCCCACAGCTACCGCTGTCGGTATTGCGAGTCCGAGTGAGTCTGGACATGCGACCACGATTGTTGCAATGGCAAAGGTGAGTGCAATAACAAAAGTAGTACCGACAACCATATACCACACGAAAAAAACAGTGACACCAGCCCCAATTGCAGACACAACAAGCCACGCCGCCGCTTTGTCTGCGATCCTTTGCTTGGGCGATTTGGAATTTTGAGCTGTTTCAACCAGTTTAATAATTTGCCCAAGAACAGTGTTCGCTCCAACCTTTGTGGTGCGGAATTGCACCGATCCGGTTTGATTAATAGAACCGCCAACAACGTTGTCGCCGACATTCTTCGTAACCGGCAACGACTCTCCCGTAACGAGTGATTCATCAATTGAAGTTTCGCCTTCAATAATTTCACCATCCACCGGCACTTTATCGCCCGGACGAAGTAACACGATGTCGCCTTGCATAATTTCCGCGCTCGGAATGATCTCCTCTTTCCCATTTCTGATTACTGTTGCTTTCGGGGGCACAAGATCAAAAAGCGCGCGAAGAGAGTCGTATGTTCCTTTTCGTGATTTCATTTCCAGCCAGTGCCCGAAAAGAACAAACGTGACGAGCATCGCCGCAGCTTCATAAAATGTTTCTTCCATTCCCTGAAGCGATAGGAACATGCTCCCGAAATATGCCGCGAGTACACCCGTCGCGATAAGCACCGCCATGTTGAGCTTGCGCGCCTTGAGAGAATAGTAGGTGCCAGTGATAAAAATAGAACCAGTCCAAAACACAAGGGGTGTTGTCAAAAGAAAAAGCAACCAATTAACGGGAATTGGTGAAGGTAAATCTATACCAAAAATATTTTTCCCAACTTGGGAATAAAGAATAATTGGGATAGCAAGCGCGAGAGAAATGAAAAACCGGCGGCGCATGTCCGCTTCCATGGCTTTGGCCATCTGCGGACTTGTCATTGCCGCCTCGTGATCCATATGGCTCATTTTTGACATGTCGTGGCCGGCATGTTTGGTATGATCAACAGAGTCCGCGGGCTTTCCCTCCACCTTATGTTTTTTGTGATAACACGCCTTCGCTAGGTTATACTCAAACTGCTTTGACTCCATATCGCAACCGCAATTAACGGTGAGTTTTTCCGCAGCACAATTCATACACTCCATACCACAAACGCAAGCCGGCTTTCGGTCTGATTCTTCTTTTGTCACAGCATGATGGTTATGGTTCATATTTTTATTTTATCAAGTTCTCAATACTTATCTGATCTGACACCATCACGAAATCGAGCTCCGCTACCTAGCACCGGCCGTCAGCGTGCTCTGCGAAGCGGCGGCGACCGCGACGCGTAACGCATCGAGGAGTGCGTCTCCCGCGGCGAGACGCGCCGCGAGTGTTCCGCAGAGGCAATCTCCCGCCCCGGTTGTATCAACGGTCTGGAGCGTTGGTGCCGACACCATCGTGGTGGACGTGCCATCAACGAGCAACGCTCCTGCCGCGCCCATTGTCACGATCACGGGTGCGCCCGACTGCTGTTGCAGGGCCCGCGCTGCGTGTTCGGGGTCTTGGGCGCCGGTCAGCGCTGCCGCCTCGTGCTGATTTGGTACCAACAGTGGTTTCGCCGCGAGCAGCCGGGCCGTGAGTGGTCGCGTGGGTGCAGGGTTGACGAGTACCTGCCACCCCGCAGCGTGGGCCTGGCTGGCGGCGACTTCGAGGGCACTGTCGGGCGCCTCGAACGACAGCAGCAGCACCCCGCTCGCACCCTCCAACACCGTCCTCGGCATATCCGCGACGAGGCGGTTGGCTCCCGACGCCACCGCGATCTGGTTCGCTCCAGCAGCGTCGACTACGATAAGAGCGATACCCGTCGCCTCCGCATGCGTCGTATCGACGCCGCTGACATCAATGCCTTCCTGCGCGAGTTCGGCGATTGCGCGCGCTCCCTCCGCGTCTGCACCAACACACCCCACCATGCGCACCGTGGCGCCTGCCCGCGCCGCAGCGACCGCCTGGTTTGCCCCCTTGCCGCCACCGTAACGCGCGAAGCGGCCGCCCGACACCGTCTGCCCTGCGACGGGGAGCGCCTCGACGGTTACGACATAGTCAACGTTGACGGAGCCGATTACAACGACACTGCCCGACACGCGCTACGCGCCAAGAATCTCGTCAACGGTGGCGGTTGTGCCACCGTACATCTGCTCGATGTAGGCGATTCCGTTGGCGTGATCTGCGGGGGTAAACGCTGCGATGGCATCGCCTGCGAGGACGATCCGATACCCGTTGACGAAGGCGTCGCCTGCTGTGTGCTGGACACAAATGTGCGCGTGCTGACCGGTCAGGATCACGGTTTCCACGCCGTGCTGACGCAGATACATGTCGAGGCCTGTCTGATAAAAGCCCGAGTAGTAGCGTTTTGTAAACTGCGCGTCGCCGGGCTGTGGTGCGAGCTCGGGAATGACCTGCGCACCCGCAGTGCCAGCGAGTGCATGTGCACCCCAGAGGCGCTCTTCGAAATCGTTCGGCAGGTGCGCGTCGTTGAGGTAACACACGAGCCAGCCCCGCTCGCGCGCGGCTCTTAGTAGTCGCGCCTGCGCTGGGATCGTCCCGACCGATGATGGGTTTGCGAGCGCTCCCGAAACAAAATCGACGAGCATGTCGGCGACGAGTACGGCGGGACGGCTGAGCGCTTCCATGGCCGCGAACCGTATCAACTTGGCAATCATCATCACATTGGTAATGATTTTTGTGGGGGGGTTGTGGCACGATAAGTGGAGTCGTTTCCCAATGAGAGGCTTTCTCTGCATGTCTGTACCCTCGTTTTCTAGTCGCCGCGTCCTCGTGCTACTTGCCGCCTGTCTGGTGGCGCTCGCCCTGCCGACGATTGCAAGTGCGAAGAGCACGCTACAGGTCGGTTTTCTGGATAACGCGTACGCCGGTGGCGACCCTGTGCAGTTCTGGTCCGATGCGCAGGAGTTGAAGGTCGGCTTTATGCGCTGGGACTTGCAGTGGCCGACGATTGCTGCGACGAAGCCAACGAATCCACGCAATCCGGCGGATCCCGCGTACGCCTTTGGCGCGACCGACGCATTCGTACGCGGTGCCGCGGCGCACGGCCTGCAGGACCGCGTCATGTTTACGCTCTGGGCGACGCCGAAGTGGGCTTCCTCACTGAGGAAGGCGAATGGGTCGACGGCAGATATGCCGGTGCTGACAGCGTGGCGCGATTATGTCGCGGCCTGCGCAACGCGCTATTCGGGTACCTATATCCCTGCGGGTCAAACGACGCCGCTGCCGCGCGTGCTGGCGTGGGAGACGTGGAACGAGCCGAATGCATTCTTTGCTCTGCGCCCCCAGAAAGTCAAGGGCAAGCCGGTCTCGCCTGCGAATTACGTCAAGTTGCTGAATACGCTGAAGACGCAGGTCAATAAGGCAGTCCCCTTCAGGCCTACTTTCGTCGCTGGCGCGCTCTACAAGCAGGGTGGTATCGGTCTCTCTCCGATCGCGTTCATGCGTGGGATGCAGAAGGCGAAGGCGAAGTTCGATGTGCTGTCGATGCACCCCTACAACAACACGCCGCGATTGGGCGTGCAGGATGGTCTCGGTCAGAGCAAGACGAATCCGAACTTTATTGGCGTGGGAAACTTTCAGACATTCATTACTATGTCGAACAAGATTTTTGGCCAGAAGCACCCCATCTGGGTGACAGAGTTTGGTTTGCAGACGCCAAGCCCAGGTAAGAGCCAGTATGTGGCGTCCGACGCACAACAGGCGCGGTTTGCCTACCAGTCGATCATGCGCTTCAAGCTATTACCGCAAGTGGAGCGTATGACGTGGTTTCTGATTAAGGACGAGGCGCCGGCGACGACGGGTGCCGCGTGGTATACGACGGGGCTGCGTAACGTTGATGGGTCGAAGAAGCCATCGTATGGCTCGTGGATTGCGGCGGCGAGTACACTGCGGAAGTCGCCGATCCGCTAGCACCCGTGTCCGAGTCGTTCGACCTGTTGGTTGGTCGGGCTTCTGCCGCGTTTTATCGCATGCATCATCCTCGCTCTCATTCGCGCAAGCTGCTTGTTGCCTTGTTGGTCTGCGTGCCGCTGCTGATCTTGCCGTCGTTGGCTGAGGCTAATAGTCGCTTGCGGGTCGGGTTTCTCGATAATACGGATGCGACGGCGAATCCGGCCGAGTTCTGGCGGGATGCGGCGTTGTTGAATGTTGGTTTTATGCGGTGGGATTTGAATTGGAAGTCGATGGCTGCGACACGTCCGCGGCAGCCGCGTAATCCTGACGATCCGGCGTACGATTTTGCTGCTGCGGATGCGTTTGTGCGGAATGCGGCGCTGCATGGGTTGCAGGATCGTGTGATGTTTACGTTGTGGCGTACGCCGAAGTGGGCATCGTCAGTGCGGGTGGCTTCGGGTTATGAGGCTCAGATGCCACGCTTGCAGATGTGGCGCGATTTCGTCTTTGCGTGTGCAAAGCGTTACTCGGGGCGGTTTACGCCGAGTGGCGCATCATCACCATTGCCGCGTGTTGTGGCGTGGGAGACGTGGAATGAGCCGAATGCGTATTTTGCGTTGCGTCCGCAATGGTCGAGTGGCAAGCCGGTCTCACCGCGTAACTACGTGCTGTTGCTGAACGCGCTGCGGAGCGAGGTCAATCGGGCCGTGCCCTTCAAACCGACGCTTGTTGCGGGCGCGATGTATAAGCAGGGTGGTCCGAAGAGCCTGACACCGGTGCAGTTTATGCGGGGGTTGCAAGCGGCGAACGCGCGTTTCGATGTGTTGTCGATGCACCCGTACAATCGCAATCCGAAGTTGGGCATTACGGATGGTGCCGACCAGAGCCTGTCGAACCCGTCCTTCATTGGGATCGGCAACTTCGATACCTTCATCCGCTTGGCGAATGAGATTTTTGGTCGGAAGTATCCGATTTGGATTACCGAGTTTGGTATGCAAACGCCAGCAAAAGGATCGGGGCCGCGAACAGTATCGTTTGCGCAGCAGGCTCGTTTTGTGCGGAAGGCGCTTGCGCGCTTGCAACGATTGCCGCAGGTTGAGCGCGCGGCGTGGTTCTTGCTGCAGGACGAGTTGCCTCGTGACGGCGCCTGGTATACGACTGGTCTGCGGAAGGCTGATGGTTCGCCCAAACCATCGTTTGATGCGTGGATGAAGGCAGCGAAGGCCTTGCAGCGCTCACCGATTCGCTGATTACCACGGGGTGTTGTTCGACCGGCCTCGCACTGCCGGGCTAAAACGGCAGGTCCTTTTTACACTATGGACAGCCGTAGGCGGTACCCGCAACAGCTGCGAGGACCGTCGCGGGTGACAACGTCGGCAGCGTTGCCGGATCCGTACCCGCCGCCACAACAAGCTGGATACTGGTCGCTGGCAGCGCCGACACAATGCGATTGACAACAAGACACGTCGCACCCGGCACCGTGTCTAACGACAACAGTGTGCCCAGTGGCGCCGTCGCCTTCGTCGACGCAACCGTCTTCCACGGTACAAACTCGTTCTTCTTCGAATATGCAAAGCGATCGTGATACCTCAAGAACCGCACGCCCACGCCCGCCGACCACGCCCCATTCCGTCGTTTGAACGTCGGCCGGCCGCGCTTCGTGCGCCACCCGCCATCACGCCAAACTGGTAGTCCCGCAGACCAGTTGCCATCCGACAATTGCTTCGTCTTTTTGCCCGCCGCGTTCACCCACCAGCCGCCACCCACCGCAACAATCGTCTTACCCTTCCGCGTGACACCCACAGAGCGCGCCACAACACCATTCGTGCCATACAAGAAATCCTCGCTCAACTGTTGATAACGGAGACCCGCCGCAGACGACTTAGCCGCCAACGCGCCCTTCTCAGCCGCCGGCACGAGATACGACACATTGAGATCGCCCAAAGGCCCTGGTGCCAAGGCGATTGGCGGAGGACAATCCACACCCTTCGGCAGCAAGACAAGATCGCCCTTCGATGGCAGCTTGAGCGTCTTATCCGGGGGAATCAGAACGTCAATATGCTTGCCAATGATCGCACCACCCGTATCGTCAGCAGAGAAACACCCCTTCGATGGCGTGTCTTTGAGTACCTCAATATAGATACTCGTGCCCTTTGGAATCACAGACCGATCGGTCGCGATCGAGCGCCATGGCGTGACTGCAGCACCAATGCCGATGCCGAACGTATCCGGATAGGCACGAAAATTGGGATCATCTGGCTGCCCCGCCGCGACGGCAGCACGATTACACACAATGCTATAGCCGGCCGGATTTGCCGGCGGATTCTGCCAGGTACCATCATCGCTGGGAAACGTGGGTCGCTTATTGTCCGTCGTCGCGGGAATGGGAACGCCTGCGGCATCAATCGCCCACCAGACGCAACCACCGGGCCGGGCATAGGGCGACCCATTCGTGAAGCCACTCGCAGCCGTCCGCGTCTCGGCACCATCCTTATTGACCCACGGGCCGTTCCCACTACGCCAATGCAGCATCACCGCATCATCGCCCGTCCCGGTGCCCTGCATCGCGATCCCACGCGCGGAATACAAAAAGTCTTCGCGGTACGCGACCGTGAGCCCCGGTGCAACAATTTTCTTCGCGGTAAACCAACTCTCGGGCGCGAACCAGTAATAGGTAATCCAGTACGACCCTAGCGCTTGGGGGCGGGGCGGAATTGTCTGTGCGTCAGCACCGCGTGCCGCGATCAGCATCGCCACACCAATACAGGCAAGCGCGCACGCCGCAACCAGCCGTCGTCCCCTGCTGCCAGCACTCAGTCGCATCGGTAACGGGTTCGCTTTGGGGTCGAGCACCCCTTTATTGCTTTCTTCCACACGACTCTCATAGTGCCTCATGTTATGTGTATGAGCTCTGCCGTCAGACTGTGCGCATGACGCTACTCGTCGCCATCGTGATCGCGCTCGCCTGCGTCGCTGCGGCCGAGCCCCGTCTGCTGGGTCGCAAGTGGCCCGAGTATTTGTTGTCTGCGGGAGCGGGCATCGGCATTGCGTACGTCGTCGTCCACCTGCTGCCCGAACTGGCAATTGGCGCCGAGATCGTGCGGCACACGACCGAGGGACGACTCCCCTACGCCGAGGTGCATGCGTACCTGCTTGTCCTTGTTGGCATCATCGGCACGCTCGCCCTCAGGTCCGTTCAACTCGGTCTACATGGCATGGAGCCACACCCGCGGATTCGTGTGGTGCAGCCCGCAATGTCGGCACTGATTGTCGGCTACCTCTTGAGCGTCCGGGATGCCACAGAGATCGGTCCGCTATTGATTTTTACGCTCGCTATTGGCCTTCATGTCGCGATCAATGCGCATACGCTGGCGACAAAACTGCAGTCACCGTTCGGTGGTCTAGTGCTCGCAGGTGCGATTGCTGCGGGGTACGCGTCGGGGCTCCTGTGGGAAGCGCCACCGGTTGCTGTGGCTGGCCTCGTGGCGCTACTTGCCGGTGGTGTGATGACGCGTACGATCCACGAGATTCTCGATGAGGAACGACATCTGATCGCCTTGGTTGTGGGCGCCTCGGCTGAGACGATTCTGCTCGTGGCGTTGAGCTAGTCGGCGAGCGGGGATGCAGCGACGGGTATGGGTGATGCGCCATCGCATTGCGGCTTAGGTTGGTATCCGGCGAAGAGTGATCGCAACCACGGCACGATTGTTGGTGCTGCTGTCTCGTCGGCGGCGACGTGCCCTACGCCGCCCATCCAGAGCATCGTCAGGTTCGATCCAGCCGCACACCAACTGTTCTGCAGTGCAGCGGTCGATGCGGGTGGGATGACTGTGTCGGCGGTGCCTTGCGCGATCATCAGTGGCAGTGTTGAGGGCAACGGCTTGGGGGTCTGCTCGGCGGCGATGGCGGCGAAAGCAGGGTCATTGATTGGATTCTCGTTGAAGTACGGCACGCCGACTTCGGCTGCGACAAAGCCCAGTAGGGGCGGTATGGCGATTCCTTCACCAAGGCAGGCGTCGGCTACTTGGTCAGTCCAGCGACGACCCATTGAACTGACGGCGCTCGTGAAGTCGAGTTTCGGGTACATCGCAGGCCAGGCCTTGAGCACTTCAGCACCGACACCCCAGCCAACACCCGTGTTCCATTGCGCGGAGATAATCAGTGGTAGGTCAGCGGCGGGCGCGGCGGCGGCGACACCGATCAGCTGCTTCTCGGGCATCTCCTCTGCTGCGAGCTCGCCGACCCAGAGCGCCGCGTGCCCGCCCTGCGAGTGGCCGAAAACGGTCCACTTCGATCCTGGGTCGGCTCCGGGCACCTGGTCGAGTGCTCGCACAGAATTGAACACGTCGAGTGCCTCGGCTTTGCCGATCAGATACAGGCTTGACCCCGCTGTACCGAGACCCGCATAGTCCGTGGCGACAACGACGAAGCCAGCAGCAATGGCCTGTGCATACCAGGCATTATCCCCGATTGGGTCGCTGCGTCTCGTGGGTGCACAGCCCCGCCCCATGCCGCTCGTGCCGTGCGCGTAGGCGAGCACGGGTCGTCCACCTGTCGGGGCTGGAGCTGTCGGTACGAATACCATTGCGCCGGAGACAGCCGCGGTCCCGTTCGGACGTTCGGTCCGGTAGAGAATGCGAAACGATGATGCTCCTGCGACAGGTGCAGTTGCGAGCGTTTCAATGCGAAAGACGGTGCCGGGCTTTGCCGCAGCCATACCGTCAGGGTTCGCATAGAACGCGTCGAGGCTGTTCTGCTGACGCGAGTCGGCGACCCGGTGCGACAACGCGCTGAGACCGACCGCCAAGGCAATCACACCGAGGCAGGCGAGTAAGGCTTTCTTGACGGACACGCCTCGATTCTATCAGCGCCCACCCGTCGGCCCGCTCCCTCTGCGGTAGCGTTGTGAGAGGATTTGTCTGTGAAACTAAATGCTATTGTTTTACTCATTATCTAATAATCAAAACTCGTGAAGCCAATCGCAAACCCCACTTCGCTCGAACATCGGCAGCTCGCGCCCGTCGAGCGCCTGCATCGCTCCGCAGCGGGATTAACCGCGTCGTTTGAGTTTTTTCCTCCCCGCACGCCCGCGTTGCGTGCGGGCCTCGAAGAGACGATCGATCGCCTGATTCCACTCCGTCCCACCTTCGTCAGCGTCACGTATGGCGCCGGTGGCACCACACGCTCAGAGACGTTTGACACGATCATCGCGCTGCGCTCCCGTGGCCTCGACGTGGCTGCCCACCTCACCTGCGTCGGCCACAGCCGCGCCGAAATCCGCGAGCTTGCCGAGCGCTATCGCGCCGCCGGCGTCAACCATATCGTCGCCCTCCGAGGTGATCCACCGGCGGGCGAGGCTCCGACGGGGGAACTCGCACACGCTACCGATCTCGTTTCCGAACTACGGGAGGCGGGCGTCGAGCGCGTCACCGTCGCCGCATTCCCAGAGGGCCACCCCGAGACGGGCTTCGACCTCGATGTCGAAATCGAGAATCTCAAGCGTAAGGAGGCGGCGGGCGCCACACAAGCAATCACCCAATTCTGTCTCGAGAACGACGTGCTACTTCGTTATGTCGACCGCGCCCGGACGGCCGGTATCGAACTCGAGATCGTGCCGGGCATTCTCCCGGTGGCGAATGTGGCACAGACGCGCTCGTTCGCCGCCAAGGCCGGTGTCACGATTCCATCGTGGTTGGACGCGCTCTTTGAGGGCCTTGATGACGACCCCATTACTCGCGATCTGGTCGCTGCGTCGATCGCCGCAGAACAGTGCGCGGATCTTGCCGCGCACGGCCTATCTCACGTGCATTTTTATACGCTTAATCGCGCCCCTCTGACCTACGCGGTGTGTCGCACGCTGGGCCTTCGTGTCCGCTTCTGACAGGTCGCTGGGCTCCTGTATGAAACTATTACAACTGTGAAGCACACCCCGAAGACTCAACCTGTCGCATATATCGAGATCCCCAAGGGGAGCCGCAACAAGTACGAGTACGACGAGACGTACGGCCGGGTGGTGCTCGATCGCACGCTGCGCGGCAGCACGCACTATCCGTGCGATTATGGCTTTTTGCTTGACACGCTCGGCGACGATGGTGACCCGCTCGATGTCCTAGTGCTGCTGACCGAACCGACGTTTCCTGGTTGTCTGATTCCGTGCGACCCGATTGGCGTGCTGCACATGACGGACGAGGCCGGTGACGACCCGAAACTCTTGATGATCCCCCACGACGATCCGTCGTGGTCCCATAAGGATCACATCGCGGACATCAATCCGGCACTGCTCGAAGAGATCGCGCACTTCTTCTCGGTCTACAAGGACCTCGAGGAGCACAAGCAGGTGACGATCGATGGTTGGGAAGATCGCGATGCGGCCGAAGCGCTGATCGTCCTGGGTCGCAAGCGTTTCGTCGACGCACCACCCGCGTAGAGCAATGGCGTCTGTGACGATCTAACTGCGAGAGTGGCCGACGGCCGGCGCGGCAAAACCGTTGCATCGACGGCCTCTATTAGTCGCCTCTTCCGGCCGACGGTGCGGCATCCGAGTGCTCGCCGAGATCGAGGCCCATCTGCCAGAACGCTGCTTCGAGTTGCGCAGCCTGCGTAAAAGTTGCGATCAGTGCTGGCATGCGTGCTTCTGCGTTGTGTCGCTCGGCCATGCGTTCCATCCGAGTTGTTGCATCGAGCACGCCTGCCTGGTACTCGTCGCCGGAGTAGGCCACGATCCACGCTTCGTAGGGATTCTCGGCTCCTCGCAGTGTCAGGGGGTCGGCGGCGAGACGGGCGCCAATCTCGCCGTAACCGACCGTGCAGGGGACGAGTGCGACCGCGAGGTCGAGTGCGTCACCAGCGAGGCCCGTTGCGATGACGAATGAGGTGTAGGCCGTGTTTTCTGGCGCTTCTTCGGCGGCTTCGAGTTCGCTTTCGCTAATGCCCCATCTGGCGCAATAGTCGACGTGGAGACGCATCTCGGTCTCGATAATTCCAGCAGCTGCACTTGCTGCCCAGCGCAGATCGGCGACGGTGTCTGCTTTGAATGCCTCGAGGGCGTGGGCGCGCGCGAAGTGCACGAGGAAGCGGTAGTCCTGGATCAGGTACTGACGAAACGCGTTTTCGGGCAGTGTCGCGTCGGCGATGCCTGCGACGAATGGGTGGTGTGTAAAGGTCTGCCAATCGGCGCTAGCGGCGGCACGGAGTTGATCGATCAGCATCGCACTGCATTATGCGGGTTTGGGTATGTTCTCGAGCCCCTCCATCGCTTCGAGCTCTGTACCCTTGGTCTCTTTGACGAACTTCCAGACGTAGAAGATCGAGAGGACGGCGAAGAGCGTGAACAACCCGTAGGCGAGGCCGAGCGACGCTTTGGCGAGGCCGGGAAACGTTTCCGACACGACGAAGTTGGCGATCCAGTTCGCCATCACGGTCACGCTGAGGGCAGCGGCGCGGATCGAGTTGGGGAACATCTCACCAAGCAGCACCCAGACGATCGGGCCCCAGGTTGCGGCAAAGAAGGCAACGAAGGCGTTGAGGGCGAGGACGGCGATGATGCCGCCTGCGTCGGAGAGGATCGGATGGCCCACGGTTGACGCTGCAACCCCGGGGCCGGCGACAATTTTCGGTGCTGTTGCGAACACCACCGCGAGCGTCCCAAGCGTCAGCGCCATACCGCAGGAACCAACGAGCAAGAGCGGCTTGCGTCCGACGCGGTCGATCAGCAGGATTGCCACGACCGTAAACACCACGTTAACGAGGCTGATAATTGTCGATGTCGTGAATGCTTCACTCTCGGGAAAGCCGACGCTGCTCCAGATCAGGTTCGAGTAATAGAAGACGGCGTTGATACCGATAAATTGTTGGAAGATGGCGAGTCCGAGTCCGATCCATACGAGCGGCAGTATTAGGTGCTTCTTGCTGCGAAGGTCGCTGAGCGTGGGTTTTGTTTCGCTGTCGATCGAGTCGCGGATGCTCTTGATCTTCGGATCGACGTCGCCGACGAAGATCGACTGGAGGACCTTCTTGGCCTGGTCGAAGCGACCTATCTCGACGAGATAGCGTGGCGATTCGGGGAGGCCAGCGGCGAGCAGGCCGTAGATCGCGGCGGGGATCACCATCAGGATGAACATCCATTGCCAGGCCTCGAGTGGTCCGATCTCGTTGGATGCGCTACCGCCTGCGATGGTGACGATTACCTGGTTGACGAGTTGTGTCGCGAAGATCCCGATCACGATCGCGAACTGGAAGAGCGAGATCAGGCGGCCGCGATACTCGGCGGGCGCGATCTCTGCGATGTACATCGGCGAGACGACTGCGGCGAGACCAATTGCAAAACCGCCGACGACGCGCCAGAACATGAAGTCGTAGATCCCAATCGGCAGGCCCGTACCGATGCCGGCAACCAGGAAGAGCGCGGCGGCAATCAGCATGACGCGCTTACGGCCATACTTCTGGGCGAGCCCACCACCGATGAATGCGCCGAGCGCAGAGCCGAGCAGGGCAATCGAGACAACGAAGCCCTGCGCGAAACCTTCCGTAATGTTGAAGTTGGCGAACACAGCCTGGTTGGCACCATTGATGACGGACGAGTCGTAGCCGAACAGGAAGCCACCGAGAGCTGCGATGATGGCGAGAGCGACGACACGGCGAACATTGACACTTTCGGGCTCAGTGTCTGTCAGCGTTGCAGTCGGTACGTGCATACGAATCTCCCGCTCGGGTGCAACCTGCGCACCATTCGTCTCCGTCACGATAGCGATCGGGCCCTGCGAATACCAGTCATGCAGACAGATGGCGCATTCACGCCCAAACACAATCTCCGCATGCACGAACCGATTATTCATCGATAAATGATCGTGTTTCACCTATTATTTGCTGCGGCTTCGCCCGTCAACCCTGCGCTACGGTTGCCGCCATGCAAAATCTGACGCCCGACGAGTTGCTCTCCACCACCCGCGCAGTCCGTAAGCGCCTCGATTTCGATCGTCCGGTCGAGCGCGAGGTGCTCGAGGAGTGCATCGCGCTTGCACTGCAGGCGCCGACTGCATCAAACTCGCAACCGTGGACGTTTGTCGTCGTCACCGATCCCGACCAGAAGGCCGCGATTGCCCACTGGTATCTCAAGTCGTACGACGCCTATGCCGGCGTACGCTACGACACGAGTCCGGCCGATCCAACCACCGAGCGCATGGCGTCGTCAGCGCGTTATCTCGCCGATCGTTTTGCTGACGTACCGGCGATGGTGATCCCCTGTGTCGAGGGCCGGCTGGAGGTCCGCTCGTCCGATGGCCAGGCTGCCGGCTGGGGATCGATCGTGCAGGCCGGCTGGAGTTTCTGCCTCGCAGCACGCTCGCGTGGAGTTGGCACCTGCTGGACGACGCTGCACCTCACCTACGAACGCGAGGTCGCCGAGATCCTCGGCATCCCGTATGCAGACGTCACCCAAAGCGCGCTGATCGCGACGGGGTATTACACGGGTGAGACGTTCAAGCCCGCTCCGCGCGGCGACCTGTCCGAGACCGTCCGCTGGAACCGCTGGTAGTCGCGACGGAATTGACGGCTCAAACGAACGCGTCGCCGTTCTCGTCGAATTCCTCGGAGTTGTAGCGCCAGCCTGCTCGGTAGTCGGCCTTGCAGGGCGGCCGGCCGATGCTGATCGAGCCACTGGCCTCAAGCATCGCGCGCTTCGCCTCTACGGGATCGGCGATTCCGGGTTGGATCTCAAACTTCGCGATTTCCTCGCGAGATAAGCGCCGGATTCCCAAGGACCGCTGCAGCTCAGGGTCTGCGGGATAGAAGGTGGTACTCGGGGGCAGTGGGAACGGTGGCTCGGTCGATGCCATGGGCTGATGATAGACTGCGCGCCTGTTCTCGGCGGGCCCATCGTCGTGGCGATGGCGACGGTCCACCGTGATCACAAGCGGTCCGATTCTCATGGTGCCTTCTCGCGCATGCTGATCACGGGCGCCAGACCGAGTGCCGCCGCGATCATGAATCGGTCGTGTGTGAGGATTGACCCCCCCAGCGTGATGGGGTCAGGACTGGACAAATGGGTCAGGCTCGATTTCGTGTTGCCTAAGCGGACGCCACAACCGTGCGGATGTGAGGTCCGCCCCCCCCCAAAAAAAACCGTCTGCCGAGCGTGGTTGTGTGTTGGGGGCGGACCTCACATCCGCGCGGTTGTGGCGTCCGCCTAGGCAACACCGGTACCCTGCGCCAGATGACACCGCGGGGAGACCAGACTGCGCTACGCGCGATGTTCGCAAGTCTCCGCGGTGAGGAAGGCCGGCTGCGACGGCCACCTCCGGATGGCGCCGGAGCCGTTCTGCTCGCCGAGGGCGCCCGACTGGTCGAGCGCACGCAACAGGTAGGCCACCACCTCAACGCGCTGCTCGTCAGCACGAAGTTCAGCGGAGCGCTCCCGCCCGGCGACCACGACGTGCTGCTCTTGGAACCTGACGAGATCCACGACCTCACAGGATTCGGCGCAATGCGCGAGATGCTGGGCGCATTCGATCGTCCGCCCGATGCCGATCCGACTGCCACCATCGCGAACGCTCGACGCGTGCTTGTGCTCGAGGGTGTAGCCAACCCCTCAAACGTCGGCACCATCATGCGCACTGCAGTAGCCCTCGGCATAGACGCCACCCTAGTTGGTCCAGGCTCCTCGGATCCATTCGGTCGGAGAGCCCTTCGTGCATCGATGGGCGCCGCCCTCGTCCATCCCTGGGCACCAGACAAAAGTCCCATTGACACCTGCCGAGCCAATGGCATCACGACCCTTGCCCTCACACCATCGACCGAGGCCCGCCCCCTCCCCGAAGCCCTTGCGACCAGAGCAACCGAGCGGGTGGCGCTACTGGTTGGTGCCGAAGGTCCCGGCCTCACCCAGGCGTCGCTCGAGGCCGCAGACGAGTGCGTGACGATTCCCATGCACGCCGGTGTTGACTCGCTCAACGTCGCCGCCGCGGCCGCGATCGCCTGTTTTTTGATGACAACCCAATAAGCTCGACACCCGGCACTACAGGCACTGATCCGCACCGCCGCCGAATTCAGCACCCACAACGCCCACTAATCACCAATCAGAGGGACCGGAGCGATCTCATCCCGCCAACCGCACGCGCCGCAGCCAACCGTCCACGTCGTACCCCGCTGGCGCCGCGGCGCGAATCGCGCCGGTCAGGTCATCACTCGTCGCGATCAGCCCCCGCTCCGCCGTCGTATATCCACGCAACATCTTGAGCACGCGCGCCTCCCCCCAGTCCTGTGCGAGTATCTGAAACGCGCAGGCTCCACCGGCGTAGACCGCGTCGTACCAGCCAGGCCGTCGAGTGAACTGCGCCAGCGTCCAGTCGAGTCGCGCGGTTCCGAAATCGGCGAGCGGATTGCTCAGATTGCACCAGCCGAGGTCGTCACGCTCCGCCAGTTGCACATACGTCGTTGGTGTCTCGTCGAGCCACGGCTGCGACGCACCGTCCGAACCAACGAGCACGGAGAACCATTGATGCGCGATCTCGTGTACGACCGTCTCCTCGCTCGGCTCGCTCAGGACGACGCCGGGGTATTCCATCCCCTGCGACTCGAGGCCGGGCGTGATGACGATGTCAAGTCGATCTCGCCCCATGCCACCGAGCCAGCCGGTGAACGTCCGCAGCGCGCGTCGAGCGACACCGAACAAAGCTGCGCTGTTGCGCACCTGCTTGGGTGCGAGTACACGCAGCCGCACACCACCGACCTGCCCCGTCGTGACGCGCCAAGCCCCAGTCGCGATCATGAAATCGCGCGACGAAGGCGCGCGTAACTGCTCGGTGATCCAGCCGTCCACGACGGGCGATCGGCGGATCGCATCGCCGCTGGTTGCCGCCATCACATTGGCCCGGTGCGTCAGGCTGACATCCCAGCGTGCGCTTGTGGTGACGAACGGATCACCGAGTGCAAGGTACGGCCCGAGCGCAGGCCGGCCATCGATGATCGGGGCGACCGTTGGAATGGCATTGCCATAGAGATGGGTGGTGCCATGCCGGCCGAGCCGCGCGTTGGCCTCGGGCAGCGCGATGCTGATCGCAAGGACGACGACGCCGCGGTCACCGGGAGCGATGGAATGCGACAGGCGCAGCCGAAGCGCCGTGCAACCGAGCGTCGGACGACTGGCATGTGCACCTCGGATCACGCGCACACGAACGGCGCTTTGCGCGCAGCCACCAGGGCCATTGCCCCAGAGTCGCAGCCAGAGGTCGTGCTGCCTGACGGCACCACTATTCGTGAACGAGATCCGCTCCGTTCCGTCCAGCGTGCCATTGGCCCGGTCGGTGACGCTGAGCCGATAGACGATATCCGTTGGCCCCGGCTGCGCGGCGTACGCCGTCGGCGCGAAAGCGAGCAGAGCCGTGATCGCACCGAGACACACACCCTTCAGCATGCGCTGAACACGGATCGAACAGTGGAACGCACTACGCGACTGCATTGGCCTAAGCGCTGAGCCGCCGGTGCGGGCGTCGCGTGACGTACGGACAAGTCGGTTCGCGGACGATCCCACACAACTATCGTACGGTGCCAACGCCCATTCATCATTCGTTGCACCGCACGCCACGGGGACGGTTTCGGATTCTCGTCCTACGCGCCACAATGGCGAACTTGAAGGGTGGATTGGTTCCCCTTGGGGCACGGGAGCGTTGAGACCCGAATCACTCCGCGCGCAACGCCGCTGACAACGCGCGGCTGCGGCGCGTCCTGATTGCGTGTGCATCCCTAACGTGGAAGCCAGATGCTGGAGCGCAAATGACACGCACCAGTGCCGTCTATTACCGGGCGCTCGACGGGTCAGAGCCCGTGCGCGAGTTCATTGCGGGCCTCGGCGAGCGTCGCACGAACGCCCTGGCTCGCCAGATCGAGCATCTCAATGACCGCGCGATCTCAGCACCTCCACCCACCTACCCGCTGACATCCCAACTCGCCCATGGCTACCGCGAGCTACGCGCGCATTTCGGACGCGAACACTACCGGATCGTGTACCGGCGTTCAGCGAACCTCATCGTCCTCCTCCATGCGTTCAGGAAGACGTCGGGCGCCATACCCCAAAGCGAACTCGATATCGCTCGCGCTCGCTGGGCCGACTTTCATATGCGGATGAACTCCAACAAGCGGCGACCACCACGTGCCGCCGGGAATGACGCGCCTTGAACCCAACGACCACTACGTACCGATTCTGATAAGGTGCACACATGAGCGACACGCCTCAAAATGACGCAGAGTGGATCAGCCCGATCGGGCAATCCGTCAGGGATCACATCCAGGAGATGCTGCGTGATGACCCCGCATTTCGTGCCGAGTACGAACGCACAGCCCCCTTCGCGGCGATCGCCCGCGCGGTCCTCTTTCGCCGCGGCGACCTCGGCCTGACCCAAGAGGAAGTCGCCAAACGAGCAGGCACGAGCCACTCCGCCATCTCGCGGATCGAGAGCGGGCAGTACGCGACGAAGCCCCAGACGCTCAGCCGCGTCGCCGCTGCGCTCGAGATGCGGTTTGTGATGGGGTTCGAAGTCGGGCCGGAAGACAATCCGAAACGCACGCTCGTGCGCGTCTGAGCATCGCGTCGAGCACGACGGGATCAAAGGCTGGCGCACGAAGAAGTGCGTTTTCGGCATGGGTCAGATGCACCTGCACTCAGATCGGACACCTAACGTCGAAGGCTCGCCAGATTCCGCGCAGATCGGCACCCGCAGCGCGCTTTCCTCAGGCCGATCACCGACATAGCTGCCGGTTTCGTGCTGTAATTTTTCTGTAATCGTGTCCCAATTTCGCGTGAAAACAGTCGGATTGGCCACTTCGCACAGCGCAGACTTGGTGTAAACAGACAGGGCCGGCAGGACTCGAACCTGCAACCCCCGGTTTTGGAGACCGGTGCTCTACCAATTGAGCTACGACCCTACTGCGGCGCAGGATACCCGTACTCGTGGGAAGCGCGCAGCGGGTTCGGACAGAGATGCAGTCCGCCCACACACTGCCCGATCGAGTGTGGTGCTAGGCGGGAACCTCGAACACCGTGCAATCTTCGCGAGTCCGTGAAATGATGCACGCATGAAAACAGGATTCCTCTGGCACGAGCGCTATGCATGGCACGACACCGGCCGCGGTACAGGCCCCCACCACTCCGACGCGGCAGGCTGGAACGAGCCGGATGTGCGGCACTCCGAAAATGCTGACTCGAAACGACGTATTCGCAACCTCCTCGACGTCACGGGTCTCCTCGACCAACTCGTCGAACTGAAGCCACGCGCCGCCACCGTCGAAGAGATCTGTCGCTTCCACACGCGCGCCTACGTCGAACAGGTTGAGCGCGATTCGGCCGCCTTTGGTGGCGATGCGGGCATGGAAGGCGTGCCGTTCGGTCGTGGCTCATACGAAGTAGCCCTACTCGCAGCCGGCGGCACAATCACGATTGTCGATGCCGTCCTCGATGGAATCATCGACAACGGTTACGCCCTGACACGCCCACCCGGACATCACGCACTCGCCGACACGGGCATGGGCTTCTGCATCTTTGGCAACGCCGCCATCGCCGCATTTCACCTGCTCGAAGCGCGCGGACTCAGCCGCATCGCCATCGTCGACTGGGACGTGCACCACGGCAATGGCACGCAAGCCGCGTTCTACAACGATCCTCGCGTCCTCACGATCTCGCTCCACCAAGACAATAACTTTCCACCCGACTCGGGCCTGCTCACCGAGACCGGAGAAGGTGCGGGGCTTGGCACCGCACTCAACGTGCCACTCCCCCCCCGGCTCCGGCAACGGAGCGTATGAGGACGCCTTCGCCCGCGTCGTCGTCCCCGCACTCCGACGCTTCCAACCCGAATTCATCCTGATCGCCAGTGGCTTCGACGCCTCCGCATGGGACCCGCTCGGACGCATGATGGTGACACCGCGCGGGTACGGCCGGTTGACACGCACCATGATGGATGCCGCCACCGAGCTCTGCAACGGACACCTCGCGATGACACACGAAGGCGGCTACTCCGTACCGCTCGTACCATTCTGCGGGCTCGCTGTGATGGAAGAACTCTCCGGTATCACCACCGATGCCCGCGGATCAGTGATGTACGAGACGGGTGACGAGATGGGACAACAAGCGCTGCAACCCCACCAAAGCGTCGCAATCGACGCAGCCGCCGCCCTGATCGACGGGATCCCCGCACCGTAAAGCGCAGATAGCGCCTCCGGCACCACGCATAGCTCGCCTCCGTACAAGAAATCACGCGCCAACGGCTTCTCTTATTTGTTGGTCACACACGAAGACTTTCCCCTAGACTGGGCGTTCCGACCCTACGAAGGAGCGCCCATGAAAACCCGGACCCCCCGACGTCTGATCTCCGTCATCGTTAGCGTTGTCGCGCTGGCTGCGATCGGCACCGCGACGGCGACGGCAGCGCCCACCATGCCTGCTGCCAATCCGAGCGATTACGCCAGCCTCGCCAAGGATGCTACGGCAAAAGTATTCAACGTCACGATCAAAGGCACAAAGTTTGAGGGCAATGCCTTCACAACAACCGTCAACAATGGTCTGATGGGCGGAATGGGCGCCACCATCACCGTCAGTAAAGCCACAACGAAGGGTTACACGGTGTATCAGACGATCACGATTCGCCCGACCAAAGCCATGGAAGTCGGATCGACCATCACCAACGCCTTCGCCACGCTCTCCGGCGGCAACTACGGCTCTGGTGTGATCGTCAGCACAAGTCTCAATTCGGCTGGATCGGCCTACATTGTCAAAATGAAGTTTGACGAGCAAGCCACCAATCCCAACCTCAACCTCAAGTTCTACCTCTACCACTCGTAAGTCGCACGAAGCAGGGCCCCGACTCCTCCCACACGGGAGAGGCCGGGGCCCGTTAGCGCTTCCTAGGCTAAAGCGCTGCTGCGTACTTCGCGGCGACGGCGTCCCAGTTGATCACGTTCCAGATCCCCACACCGTAAAGCGCAGATAGCGCCTCCGGCACCACGCATAGCTCTCCTCCGTACAAGAAAATACGCGCCAACGGCTTCCGTCATTTGTTGGTCACACACGAAGGCTTTCCCCTAGACTGGGCGTTCCGACCCTACGAAGGAGCGCTCATGAAAACCCGAACCCCCAAGCGACTCGTCGCTGTCATCATTAGCGCTGTCGCGCTGGCTGCGATTGGCACCGCGACGGCGTCGGCATCATCCACCATGCCGGCTGGCAATCCGAGCGATTACGCCAGCTTGGCGCAATCCGCCCAAGCAAAAGTATTCAACGTCACGATCAAAGGCGCAAAGCTTGAGGGCAATGCCTTCACAACCACCGTCACCGACGGTCTGATGGGCGGAATGGGCGCCACCATCACCGTCAGTAAAGCCACAACGACGAATTTGATGAGCGGAGCGATGTATCAGACGATCACGATTCGCCCGACCAAAGCCATGGAAGTCGGAGCGACCATCACCAACGCCTTCGCCACGCTATCCGGCGGCAACTACGGCTCTGGTGTGATCATCAGCACAAGTCTCAATTCGGCTGGATCGGCCTACATTGTCAAAATGAAGTTTGACGAGCAAGCCACCAATCCCAACCTCAACCTCAAGTTCTACCTCTACCACTCGTAAGTCGCACGAAGCAGGGCCCCGACTCCTCCCACACGGGAAAGGCCGGGGCCCGTTAGCGCTTCCTGGGCTAAAGCGCTGCTGCGTACTTCGCGGCGACTGCGTCCCAGTTGATCACATTCCAGATCGCCTCGAGATACGCGGGGCGCTTGTTCTGATAGTTGAGGTAGTACGCGTGCTCCCAGACATCGATGCCAAGGATCGGCGTCTTGCCCTCGGAGATCGGCGAGTCCTGGTTGGCAGTCGACATCACGGCAAGCTTGCCACCGTCGACGACGAGCCAGCTCCAACCCGACCCAAAACGCTTGATACCAGCGTCGGTCATCGCGGCCTTCAGCGCCTCGAGGCCACCGCAATCTGCATCAATCGCAGCGGAAAGATCGCCGGTAGGCTCGCCGCCATTGGCGCCAAGGACCTCCCAGAACAGCGAGTGGTTGGCATGACCGCCAGCGTTGTTGCGGACGGGCCCCTGCTTATCGGCGGGCAGCGAGGACAGTTGCGTCAGCAGCTCCTCAACAGGTGTGTTCTCCCAGTCGGTGCCGGCGAGTGCCGCGTTTGCATTATCGATGTACGCCTTGTGATGGCGATCGTGATGAATCTCCATCGTCAGCGCATCGATGTGGGGCTCGAGCGCATCAAACGAATAGCCGAGCGCAGGAAGTTCAAAGGCCATCAGGACTCCTTAGTTGGTGTGGTGATTCAGCAGTGCTGATTACAGTCTGATCGATGTTGCAGCCGCATACTGTTGTTCGCAATAGTACTCGCAGAAGCTGAGTCGGAGTGCGCCCGCAACTCACCCAGCAACCACGATTCTCTAGCCACCGATCGTGACACCACGACCATGATCGATGCGTCGCGGTGCTCAACGAGCGCCGCAGGGAACCAACCGCCCATCGCGCTCGCGCACCACCACTCCGGCCAGCTCGAGCTCGACAATCAAAGCTGCTGCCACGGCGGACGTCAACCCGCAGCGCGCCGCCAGCACATCGGCCGACACCGGCTCCCGACGCAGCGCAGCCAGCACCCTCGCCGCCGGCCCTTGTAGCACTGGATCACTCGCCCGCACATGCCCCGGATCGATACCCAAGGCAACCAGCACATCGCTCGTCTCCGTAAGCAGCAAGGCTCCATCTTTTAGCAGCGCATTCGTGCCAGCAGCACCCGACAACCACGGCGCGCCCGGCACCGCGAACACGTCGCGCCCCAACTCGAGCGCCAACCGCGCCGTGATCAACGCGCCACTCCGCATCGCCGCCTCGACCACGATCGTGGCATCGGCGAGCCCGGCCACGATGCGGTTGCGCTCAGGAAACCGAAACGGTGCGGGAGGCGTGCCGGGCCCGTACTCCGAAATGACCGCGCCAGCGTTCGTAATCCGTCGCGCCAACGGCAGCGTGGCGGTCGGATAATCGCGATCGATACCGCAACCCAACACCGCCACGGTGCGACCACCCTGCTCCAACGCCCCTTCGTGTGCACCTGCATCAATACCACGCGCCAGCCCCGACACAATCGCCACACCACTCGCAGCCAACTCACCCGCAACCCGGCGCGCAAATGCCACACCAGCACTACTCGCATCCCGCGACCCGACAATTGCAACAATCGGCGACTTGACCAACGCCAGCAGACGCTCCGGCGTCGCCGGCTCCCGCACAAACAAACGCTTGGGAGGATCGGCAAGATCGCGGAGCTGCTTAGGGTACTGGGCGTCACCAATGAACAGTGGTGTCATGCCAACGCACCCAACCGAAGACCAATTGCCTCCGCCACATGCGCACCACTGATCGCTTCCTCCCCCGCCAGATCTGCAATCGTTCGCGCCACCCGCTGAATGCGATGCATGCCACGCGGCGAGAGCAACAACCGCGTAGCAGCCTGATCCAGCAGACGCTGACCATCGTTGTCGAGTGCTGCTGCCTCCTCCAAATCTGCAACGGTGATGCGCGCATTCGTGCACCCACGCAAGCGCTGCAGCGCGCGAGCAGCGAGCACCCGCTCGCGCACCACCGCCGTCGCCTCCGGGCGATCGACGCGCAACACCTCTGGCTCGGGCCTGCCAAGACGCACGCCAACATCGATCCGATCGAGCAGTGGCCCACTCGCCTTGCGTTGATACGCATGAATGCGGTCGCGCGTACACGTACACGCCGACGGTTCTGCGCTGCCACACGGACAGGGATTCATCGCCGCGATCAGCGCAAACCGCGACGGCAGAAGCAGCGACCCAGAGGCACGGGAAATACGCACCGAACCATCCTCGAGTGGACCGCGCAGCGCCTCGAGGGCGTCGCGCCGAAACTCAGGAAGCTCGTCGAGAAAGAGCACACCACCCGTTGCCAACGTCACCTCACCCGGACGGATGCGCGAGCCACCACCAACCAGAGCAGCCGTCGTGGCCGAATGATGCGGCGCACGAAACGGCGGCGTGCGTACCAATCCGGCACCCGCGTCCAGCACGCCCGCCGCCGAGTGGATACGCGTTACAAGTAAGGCCAACTCGTCGTCAAGCGGAGGCAAAATACCCGGCAAGCGCTTCGCCAGCATCGTCTTGCCCACACCCGGTGGGCCAACCATCAACAAGTTGTGCTCACCGGCGGCACAGATCTCGAGTGCCCGACGAGCGGACGGTTGGCCACGCACATCACTGAGATCAGGGACCGGATCGGCGGCGCGCTGCGGACCCGCAACAATCACCCGCGGCGCCTCCTCACCATTGAGAAACCGGACGGCCTCACACAGCGTGGCACACCCAATCGGCTTGCACCCAGGCACAAGCGAAGCCTCGTACGCAGACTCCTCGGGACACAACAGAACGGGGCGCCCGTGACGTACCGCTGCCTCCGCAATCGACAAGACGCCTGGTACGGGACGCAAGCGCCCGTCAAAGGCGAGCTCGCCCACCGCCGACACCTCGTCCACGAGTGCGTTGTCGACACGCCCATGCCCCGCCATCACCGCCAACGCGATTGGCAGATCAAAGCCTGCCCCTTCTTTCCGTACCTCCGCCGGCGCGAGATTGACAAGGATCACCGACGCGTTGATCAGCACACCCGCAACGGCAGCTGCCGAGCGGATCCGAGCACGCGCCTCCTGCAGCGCCTTGTCGGGCAAGCCGACGATCGTAAACGCCGGCGTGCTCGCCAGCGCCGCAACATACGTCTCGACCTCAACAGGCGTCGCATCGAGTCCTGCAAGGGCGAAGGCGTGAGCACGAGAAAGCACAACGCCAGACTGACCTGTCACGCGTGCCGCCCGAGTGACGCGCTACAGCATCAACCGCTCCGACTCGCGTAAGACCGTGTCGCCATCGATTGCGTTACGCACAATGCGTACGCGCCACCCGTCAATCGCGACAAGATCGACACGCGCATCCCGCGCCCATCCGTAACGCGACCGAAGACACATCAGAGCACGCGCAAGCCGCTCGGCTTGGCGTGGATGCAACGACGTCAACGCCGAACCGTACTGCGCCGTCCGTCGTCGCTTAACCTCGACCACGACCAGCAGACTACCCCGCCGACACAGCAGATCGACCTGCGCGACCGGAGTGCGCACATTCCGACCCAGAATGCGATAACCCTGCAGCGCATAGAGCAGGACGGCAAGCAACTCGCCATCACGACCCGCCTGCGCCGAGGACCTACGCAGCCAGCGCAATCGGTGCGAACGAGTGCCGGTGCGCACCACACGGTCCCAGTCGCGTAATAGCCTCCCGATGCGCAGCCGTGCCATACCCCGCGTGCGCGGCAAAACCGTATCCGGGCGATCTGGCATCAAGCCCGTGCATCGCCCGATCGCGCGTGGTCTTCGCAATGATCGAAGCGGCCGCAATCGCCGCACTCGTCGCATCGCCCTTGACGATCGCACGGTGGCGCCGCGCCTGCATCGGTAAGGCGAAACCATCGACAAGTAGCACCGTTTCGGCGGGCGCTGCCAACAAATCGAGTGCGCGACTGAGACCACCGAGATTCGCTCGCTGAATACCATATTCGTCGATCTCGGCACTCGAGATAGCAACAACACTGACCGCAAGAGCGACCATGACGATCACCTCTGCAAGCTCGTCACGCACCGCAACCGATAACTTCTTCGAATCGTTCAGACGATCTAAAGCATGCAGATCGGCCGCTGACAGTGCGCGCAGATCGAGCAAGACCGCCGCCGCCACCAGTGGCCCAGCGAGCGCACCACGCCCAGCCTCGTCCGCACCCGCCACAAACGCACAATCAAGCATCCGATCGTGTTGGAAGAGTGCGCGTCCAGGCGGTAGTCGGAGTGCTGGTGCCATGCCACGAGCGTAGTCGCCCGACCGGCGGCGCAAACGCGCACACGCGCGCGACTCCAGCGACTAGAGAATGCCAATACGCGTCAGCGGTGTCAGCACTGCTACCACCCGACCCAGAATTGCAGCATCCGGGACCGCCCCATAGACACGGGAATCCACCAGTCGACCACCACGATCGTCCGACAATATCCAGACCGTGCCGAGCTCAACACGAATCGGACCAAAGTCGGGAGTCGGGGTCTGCAGATACATCAACTCAGACGGATTGTGACAATCATCCTCGGGCTTGAGTCCTACGGCAGCATCCGGCAACTGCGTGCAGATATAGAACGCCCCATCAATCGAACCGACAACCTCACCCGGCACGCCGACAATGCGACCAACACCCGCAATGCCCACCGTCGCCCCAAGCGCCTCATCAACACCCGCGAAGCGCTCGATCACCACGATATCTCCGCGCTCAACAGGAGCAAGCCATTGCGGGATCACAAGAACACGATCGCCCGCTGCGATGCGATCGCCCATCGCCGCACGAGGCACATCAACGCCATGCGGGCCGACACGCAACACAACACCCAACACAAGCCCGCCAATCACAAATCCCGCAACCAGAGCGAGCAGCGCCAACCCCGACGACCACGACAATCCAGCGTCCGGAACCTTACGGATCGCGCGGCGACGAACCAGAGACAACAGCGAACCACCAAGTGGGCCAAACACGATCGCGATACCCCCAGCGAGTACGCCCTGCTTCCCGCGAAGACCACCGTCGAATACTGCTGCCGCAGCCCACACACCCCACACGCCTGCCGCCAACCAGACCAGTGGACCCCAAACCACCGCACCAAGCACGAGCAGCACAACAAGCAACAATCCCCCGAGTGGTCGCGGCCAGCGAGCAAACTGTGCAAGCCAGAGCAACCGCGGCGCGCGCTTCAGCCGATTGCGGCGCCGATGTCGGAGCTCGCTCGCCTCCATCGACTACCAGATCGAAATGCGACTGGGAGGCCAGTACGACATAAAAGCGACGCCGATCATCTGATCTCGAGTGATCGAACCCCAAGTGCGAGAGTCATCAGAGTTTGCACGATTGTCCCCCATCATGAAGTACCGGTTCGCAGGAATCAGCGTCGGACCAAAATCGTCCTGCGGGCTCGAAACGAATGGTTGATCGAGGAACTGGCAGGCCGGCGTGTCCTTGATTGCCACACCCTCCTGCGGCCCCGCACCCGTGCACACGTACACCTGGCCACCCGTCGCACCAATCGTCTCACCCGGCATGCCAATCAGACGCTTAACGAACGTCTCATCCGCAGCGGTGTCCACCTCATAAATCTCTGCGCCCACACCATTCGGATGAAAGACAATGATCTGATCACGCGTAGGGTGAGAAAAACGCATCGTAAACCGCGCAGCGACGATGCGCTCGCCAATCGCAATCGTCGGCTCCATCGAACCCGACGGTACGCGATACGGCTTGACAATAAACGCCTGCACGAGATAGGCGATCCCAACTGCAATCGCCACCGTGATGATGAGATCAACGACCGGGTGCTTACGGAACTGGTTCAGCGATGCCACGTCTATCTCATCCTACGACGCGCGAACGCGATCGACTCGAAGCGTCCTACGAGAGCTTCTCGCGAATGCGCGCCTGCTTGCCGACCTTGTCGCGCAAGTAGTAGAGCTTCGCGCGACGGACAGCTCCGATTGCCCCGACGTCGATCTTGTCGATCTTCGGGGAATGCAGCGGGAACGTTCGCTCCACGCCAACGCCGAACGACTGCTTGCGGACAGTAAACGTCTCACGCGTGCCGTGGCCCTGACGCTTGATAACAACGCCCTCGAAGACCTGGACGCGCTGGCGATTACCCTCGATCACGCGGAAATGCACCTTGACGGCATCCCCCGCCTTGAACTTGGGCACTTCGCGCCGCTGCGCTGCTTCGATCTCTTGGATGATGTTCATATCGAAGCGGGATCCTACCGGAGATCGGCGCCCGACCCTGCAGGTTCCCCCGCGCTCGTCGACTTCGCGTTGGGGGGCGG
>JBCKBR010000023.1:0-27617 GCA_038911065.1 Gaiellales bacterium
CAGGACGGGGGTTTCGCGCTCCCAGCCGAGCAGTGAGACCGTCGCCGTGTCGAGACGGAAGAAGCGCCCGCCTTCGGGGGGGAGACCGAGCCAGCGCGCGGCGAGGAC
Organism: Gaiellales bacterium; assembly: GCA_038911065.1. Classification (GTDB taxonomy): domain Bacteria; phylum Actinomycetota; class Thermoleophilia; order Gaiellales; family F1-60-MAGs149; genus F1-60-MAGs149. The sequence goes on from JBCKBR010000023.1 coordinate 109, forward strand.
GCGCAGCACGTGGCCGTGCGCGACGACGAGCGTCGTGCCTTCGGCTGCACGCGCCGTCGCAATCACCCGGTCGACGCGCGCGCCGACATCGGCAGCAGTCTCACCATGGGGACAGGGGTGCGACCAGACCGTCCAGCCCGGCACGGTCTCGCGAATCTGCTTTGTCGTGATGCCTTCGTAGTCACCATAGTTCCATTCCAAGAGGTCATCATTGAGCAGGGCGGGCTGGTCGAGTTCGAGCAGCGCACACGTTTCCCGCGCGCGCGATAACGGGCTCGAGGAGACGCGATCAATCGTCAAGCCTTGGACGAGTGCTGCAGAGGCGCGTGCCTCATCCCGACCACGGTCTGTCAGAGGAATATCCGTCGTGCCTGTATGGCGACCATTCAGGCTCCATTCCGTCTCTCCATGGCGGACGAGTGCGATCTGCGCGCCAGGCAACATGCCGAGATAGTTGCAGATTAGAAGCCGGATTACCGTTATTGCCCACAACCGCAAGGATTGCGGCGATACGACGGGTATACTCAGAAAACGGCTGGGCGGCGTGTTTTTCGTGATCCGCGGCGTCCAAGTCTTTTCTCTGTGGTGACGCCTACGCCCCCATCCGACGACGTTGTGTCTGCGCCGACCCCTGAGGTCCCGAGCGAAGGTGCGTCGCCAGAGCCTCCCGCGCCGCCTGCCGCGAGCGATGCGCTCGCAGCGTCTGTTCTCGCAGCGACTGCGACCAAGGCTGCTGCAGCCCTGCCCACGCAAGCGGGGCCGGTGATGAAGGTACATCGCGCCGATGGTGCACCGCCCGCGCCGGCAGGCGCGGGTGCTGACAATGGCGACGGTGACAAGTCGCAGATGAGTATTTACACCACCGAGCCAGCCAAACGCAAGCGACGCTGGCCGAAAGTCGTTGGGATCGTCGCGGGTCTTACGCTGATTGCCGCGCTCGCAGTGGGTGGCTACTCCTACTGGTACCTGCAAGACGTGGTCATGGCGATCACACAGACATCCGATAAGCAGCAGAAGGCTGCGGAAGCAGGGCTCGCCGTGCCCTTGCCGGATCAGCCGATTACCGCGCTGGTGATTGGTGAGGATCGTCGTCCCGGCGACGGCCCCGGCCGCTCCGACACGATGATGATGGTACGCGTTGATCCACGGACGAAATCAATTTCGATGATGTCGTTCCCACGCGACCTCGTTGTCGACGTGCCCGGCTATGGCCGCCGCCCAATCAATGAGGCCTACCAGCTCGGCCAGGAACCGTTGGCGCTAGCGACGATCAAAGAGTTGACGGGTGTGCAGATTAACTATCTGATTCCACTCGACTTCAAAGCGTTTACCCGCATCGTCGCTACGTTTGGCGGCGTCTGGCTGCCAGTCGATCGTCGCTACTACAACAGCAACGATGGCACGGCCGCACGTAACTTCATGTCGATTAATCTCCAGCCCGGTTATCAGTTGCTGCGCGGCTCGGATGCGCTGGCTTTCGCGCGCTATCGGCACACCGACTCGGATCTAATCCGCATGGCACGTCAGCAGATGTTTGTGCGCGAGTTTAAGAAGCGCGTCGATCGCTGGGGCTTCGCTACGCGTATCATCGAGCTGATTTCGATTTTGCGGGACAATCTTAAAATTATCGGTTCGAATAAAAAGCCGGCGGATGCGCGCACGTTGCTCGAATACGGGCGTCTCGTCGCGAGCATTCCACGCGGCAATACCTTCCAAGTCCGGCTCGACGATGTCTCGCTTTCTACGACGAATCCCGGCAAGTTCGAAGCGTCGCCGCAGGCCGTGCAGAAGGCCGTCGACGAGTTCCTTAATCCGGATATGACGTCGGGTCAGGCGATTGCGACGCGCGATATCGCCAAGGATTCGAAGGCGAAGGTCGTCAAGCCAACCTATGACCCAGCGACGATCGGTATCGAGGTACGCAACGGTAATGGCACGCCAGCGGCTGCTGCGGATGCGGCGTGGCAACTTGTCGAGAATGGTTGGAAACTCGCGCGAAGCACGGGCGATTCGCTCGTCCAGTACATGCGTACGACGGTCTACTTTGATGGCTCGGCGAAGGGCGCCAAGGATGCTGCGATTGCGATTTCCGAGGCCTTTGGAACGGATTCGGCTACGAAGCCGCTGGACGCGCCGATCAAGGCCGAGCTCGAGCAGAATGGCGTGCCAATTACACAGCCGGTGGTCGTCGTGATTGGTAAGACGTATATCAGCGATCTGGCGCCACCAAAGGTGGCGGTTTTGCCGGAGAAGGAGGAGGCGCAGATTACCCGCGATCCGACGCGCGATGTCCAGATGTGGCGCGATGCGCAGCGTAAGGCGGGCATACCACTGATGATGCCGACGGTGCTGTATGCGGGAGTTCGGACGCGCGATCCATTGTTTTCGACTCAGCCGCCCGCGCGCGTCTACAAGACGGGTGGGCATAAGGCCGTTTATGTGACGTACTCGGCCGACTCGTACGAGCAGGTCTTTGGTGTCCAGGCGATCGCTTGGGACGACCCACCGATTCTCGAGGGTCCGACCGCGACACGTGTCTACAAGGGTCGCACGCTGATGCTTTACTTCAATGGAGCGTCGCTGCAGCGCGTCGCTTGGAAGCAAAATGGCATTAGTTACTGGCTGGAGAACTCGTTGACTGGTCGCATTCCTAACTCTGCGATGATCGCGATGGCGAAGAGCTTTAAACCGGTGACGCGGTGAGTGGTCGTGAGACTGTCGGCGTGATCGGCGTCGGCTATGTCGGGCTGGTCACTGCCGTCTGTCTAGCCGAGCTTGGCCACACCGTCGTCTGTCGTGATATTGCGCCGGAGCGTGTTGAGATGCTGCAGCGCGGTCAGGTGCCGATCCACGAGCCTGGTCTGCCCGAGTTGTTGCAGCGCAATGCTGCGCGGATGACTTTTACGCTCGACATGGAGGATGTTTTTCGTGATGCGCAGATCGCGATCGTCTGTGTCGATACGCCTCCAACCGCGTCGGGCGATGCTGACCTCTCGCGTGTCGAAGCAGTTATCGAGGCCTTGCCGGCGAGTGCTGAGGGCGCAATTTTGGTGATGAAGTCGACGGTGCCTGTTGGTACGGGTCGGCGTGTGCGAGCCGAGCTTGATGCGCGTGGCCGCGAGGATGTGGGTTACGTTTCGAATCCGGAGTTTCTTCGTGAAGGCTCAGCGGTTGCTGATTTCCGCGAGCCGGATCGTGTTGTTATTGGTGGCGATCGCGGCGAGGATGTTGCCCGCGTGGCGCGGCTCTATGAGGACTTGCAGGCGCCGATTCTGACGACGGATGTGGCTTCGGCGGAGATGATCAAGCTCGCTTCGAATGCGTTTCTTGCGACGAAGATCTCGTTCGTAAATGAGATTGCAAATGTGTGTGAGCGTGTCGGTGCCGATGTCGAAGAGGTTGCGCGTGGCATGGGCATGGATGCGCGTATTGGTCCGAGTTTCTTGCGGCCGGGTATCGGGTATGGCGGTAGTTGTTTTCCGAAGGATGTGACGGCGCTCAAGCAGATGGCGGGCAATACGGGTTATTCGTTCCAATTGTTGGCGAGCGTGATTGAGGTCAATGAGCTCCAGAAGCGTCGGGTCATCGGCAAACTCAAGGATCGCCTCGGTTCGCTGCGAAATCGCCGTGTGGCGCTGCTCGGATTGGCGTTCAAACCGCACACGGATGATATGCGCGAGGCCTCGAGCATCGTGTTGGCGTCGCGACTGATTGCGGAGGGTGCGAGTGTCGTCGCTTTCGATCCCGTCGCGGGAGAACGCGCACGCGCTGTGCTGCCGGCTGCTGTTGAGATTGCCGATTCGATGCTGACGGCCGTGACGGGAGCGGATGCGCTGGTGATTGTGACGGAGTGGCCCGAGTTTCGAGCGGTGCTCGATGAAGATGTGCGCGCAGCGATGCGCAGGCCGTTGATTGTCGATGGTCGGAATCTGCTCGATCCCGATGCGGCGGTGGCGGCGGGCTTTACGTATCTGTCGATTGGTCGTGCGGAGCGCGACCCGGATCGCGAGTTGCATCAGGCGTGATTGCGGTAGTGCTCGTCGGGGGTGAGGGCACGCGTCTCCGTCCGTTGACGCTGGACGAGCCGAAGCCGGTGCTGCCGATTGGCGGTGTGCCGTTTATTGCCCTGCTGCTCGATCGGCTCGCCGCTGCTGGGGTATCGAAGGTGATCCTCTCGTGTGGCTACCTGCCAGAGCGATTGCGCGCAGGGATTGGCTCGCCGCCGCCGGGCATGGTGGTCGAGGTGGTTGTCGAGGACGAGCCGTTGGGTACGGCGGGCGCGATTCGTTTCGCGGCGGCTGGGCGCGTTGACGGGCCGTTTCTTGCGCTGAATGGTGACGTGCTCGGCGATGCCGATTTTGGTGCACTCGTGCGTGCGCATACGAGTGCTGGTGCGATCGGGACGATCGGGTTGACGCCCGTCGATGATCCCACTCGGTTTGGTGTTGTGGTCCACGATGCGGCGGGCAATGTGCAGAGTTTTGTTGAGAAGCCACCGACTGCGGACGGCCTTGGGCCGGCACCGTGGTGGGTCAATGCTGGCGCTTACGTGCTTGAGCCAGAGGTGCTTGAGCTGATTCCCAAGGGTCGCATGGTGTCGATCGAGCGCGAGATCTTTCCACAACTCGCTGGTCATGGTTTGATCGCGCATCAGGCGGCGGGTTATTGGCGCGATATTGGCACTGTCGAGAGTTTCTTGGCGGCGAATGCGGATGTCATCGCGGGTCGGGTTGCCACGCGTTTGGGTGGCTCGGAGGGTGCTGTGCTGGTGGCGGACGATGCGCTGGTCGCAGCGACTGCGCGTCTGATCGCGCCGGTGTTGATTGGCCCGGGTGCCACGATTGCGGCGGGTGCGGAGGTAGGTCCCGAGACGGTGGTGGGGGCTGGTTCGCGTATCTTAGAGAACGCAATTGTGTGTAGGAGCGTGCTGTTTGATGATGTGGCAGTTGGTGCTGATGCGTCGGTCGTCCGCAGTGTGATTGGTCGGGCTGGCGTTGTTGGCGTGCACGCCAACGTGTCCGATTCGGCGCTTGGTACGGCAGAGCATGTGGCGGCCGGTGCGACACTATCGGGAGAGAGGAGACCTGGCTGATGGCACCATCGACGATGTTGGAGCAGGCGCTGGACTTTCCGCGTCAGTTGGAGAGTGGACTCGCGGCTGCACGCACCGCCCAGGTTCCTGTTCTGGATTTCAACGCGGTCGCTCTCTGTGGGCTTGGTGGCTCTGCTGCGGGCGGTCGTCTGCTTGCGGCCCTCTTTGCCGAACAGCTTGCCGTCCCGGTGGTTCCGGTCGACACGACGTCGCTGCCCGGGTGGATTGGTCCGCAGACTCTTGTTGTCTGTACGTCGTATTCGGGTGCGACTGCGGAGACGCTGGGGTGGTGGGATCAGGCGGGTAGGCGTGGCGCGGAGCGTGTAGCGGTCACTGCCGGAGGGCAGTTGCACGAGCGCGCGGTTGCTGCCGATGCGCCACTGGCTCTGGTTGAGGGGGGCTTTCAACCTCGCGGTGCGCTTGGCTTCTTGCTTGGAGCGCTGGTCGGTGTGCTCGATCACGCAGGTGCGGCGCCGGGTAGTGTCGCAGCATTGTCTGCTGCGATTCCGAGCACCATGCGCGTCGTGACAGCCGAGCGTGCGCAGGCTGGGGTCAAGGAGGCCAAGGCCGAGGCTGCGCGGCTGGCTGGCCACGTGATTGTCTTTTACGGTTCGGGCGCGCGCGCTGCGGCAGCCGTTCGACTAGCGAACCAGGTCAACGAGAACGCAAAGGCTATGGCCTTCGCGGGTGCGTTGCCCGAGATGGCGCACAATCAGGTGCTGGGCTGGCTCGGGAGTGCTCGGCATGGCATTCCGGCTGCCGCAGTGTTTCTGCGTGACTCGGCGGAACCAGCTGCCGCTGCTGCGCTGCATGATCGTATTCAGAGTCTCGTGGCGGGCGATGTGTCAACGGTGCTGGAGTGGCATGGGAGTGGCACAAACGAGCTCGAGCGTACGCTTGCCTTGTTGATCCATGGCGATCTCGTCTCGTGTCACCTGGCTGATTGTGAGGGAGTGGTGGCGCTCGACATTGCGCGCCTGACCGCCCTCAAAGCACCCGCACTGAACGAGTAGCGTACGATCTCGCAGAGACACCAGAGGACATCGTTACTGTTGAGTACGCCTGTTACGCATCACGTTGAGGATCTTGCACTGGCAGGTGTCGGCGCTCGCCGCGTCGAGTGGGCGGACCAGGAGATGCCGGTCTTGCGGGAGATCCGTGCCCGCTTCGAGCGAGAGCAGCCGTTCAAGGGTTTGCGCATCAGTGCCTGTCTGGATGTCACGGCGGAGACTGCGAATCTGATGCGCACGCTTAAGGCGGGTGGGGCGGATGCGATGCTCTGCGCGTCGAATCCCTTGTCGACGCAGGACGATGTGGCGGCGGCGCTGGTTGCCGACTACGGCATTCCGGTGTTCGCGATCAATGGCGCGGATGATGACACCTACTATCGGCATCTCATGGCGGTTGTAGACCACCGTCCGCACGTCACGATGGATGATGGTGCGGACCTGGTCGGCGTTCTCCATACGACGCGGCGCGAGTTGCTCGGATCGGTCCTGGCTGGCACTGCCGAGACCACGACGGGTGTGCTTCGTCTGCGTGCGATGGAGGAGGATGCGGTTCTGCGGTTCCCCATCATCGCGGTCAATGAGGCACAGACAACGCAGCTGTTTGACAACCGCTACGGCACGGGGCAGTCGGTGATTGATGGCATTCTGCGCGCGACGAATGTGTTGCTCGCGGGCAGTACGTTTGTTGTTGCCGGGTACGGCTGGTGTGGTCGGGGTCTGGCGGAGCGCGCCCGCGGAATGGGTGCGCACGTGATTGTGCTCGAGGTCGATGCGATGCGTGCGCTGCAGGCTGCGATGGACGGATTTCGCGTGATGACGGCCGAACAGGCCGCGCCACTGGGAGATGTTTTCTGCACGGCTACTGGCACGAAGAATGTGCTCCGCGGAGAGCATTTCGATGCGATGAAGGACGCCGCAATGATTGCGAATGCGGGTCATGTTACGGTCGAGATCGACGTGCCAGCGTTACGGGCGCGAGCCGTTGCGGTGACGCAGCCGCGCCCGTTCGTGGAGCAGTTGACGCTCGCGAATGGGCGTACGTTGATGCTCTTGGCGGAGGGTCGCCTGGTCAATCTCGTGGCTGCGGAAGGCCACCCTGTAGCGGTCATGGATGTGAGGTGCGCGAATCGGGCGCTGGCCGCGGAGTATGTCGTCAAGCATGCGGATACGCTCGAGATCAAGGTCTACGTTGTGCCGCCAGTGATTGACGTGGAGATTGCTCGACTCAAACTCGCTTCGCTGGGGATCGAGATCGATGTCGTTTCTGCAGAGCAGGAGCGGTTCCGGCAGAGTTGGACTGAGGGCACCTGAGCACGAGTCTCGCGCCGACGGACATCATTCGCCTCGAACGCGGGGCCGTGGTGATTCTCGACCAGACGCAGCTGCCGATGCTGCGTGTCGAGCAGCGTTGTACGTCGGTGGCGATGCTGATTGCGGCGATGCGTGTGCTCGCGACTGTCGGCGCGCCAGCGCAACAGCGTGGCGGGTGCGATGGGCGTGGCACTGTCTGCCGAGCAGACGGTAGGTGCTGCTGCGGACTTTCAGCGCTCGGTGCGCTTGGACGCTGCGCTGCTTGCCGCGGCGCGCCCGACGGCTGTCAATCTTGCGGTGGGTGTGCAGCGCGCGTTGGCAGCGGTTGGCGATGCCTGGGAGAATCCGGCGCTGGCGCGCCTGCGTCTGACGGCTGCTGCCAAACAGTTTCATGCCGCCGAGGTGTTGTGCTGCTCGCGACGGGTGCGCACGGTGCCGGATTGTTTGGAGCGGGTGCGCGGATCTGCACAATCTGTAACGCGGGTGCTTTGGCGACCGCATCGCGCACGTCACGGCGTTGGGTGTGGTGCGGCGATTGCAGGCGGATGGTCAGGAGCCGTTTGTCTGGGTGCCGGAGACGCGACCACTGCTGCAGGGTGCGCGTCTGACCGCGTGGGAACTTGGGCAAGAAGGCATCGCGCACGCGGTGCTACCGGACGCTGCGGTTGCGAGCCGCTTCGGTCTTGGTCTGATCGATGCGGTTGTGGTTGGTGCGGATCGCATTGCGAGAAACGGCGATACCGCGAATAAGTTGGGCACGTTCGGTCTCGCGATCATGGCGCGTCATCATGGTGTTCCGTTGTACGTTGCGGCTCCCCGTACCACGATCGATCCGACCACGCTCTTTGGTTCGGCGATTGTGATCGAGGAGCGTTCGCACGATCAGGTCGCGGGGACGGAGCGCGTGACGGTGCCAGCGGATAGTCCTGTCGTCAATCCCGCATTCGATGTCACACCCGCGTCACTGATCGACGCGATCATCACGGAAGACGGCGTGCATCGTGCGCCGTACGCCTTCGCCGTGTGATGCTCTGCGCGTTTTGCGTGCAGTGGTGCGTGACAGGCTCACTGCATGGATCTCTGGCGGCTCGTGGCGGATCAGCGGTGCGCTGCTTGTTCTGCGCGTGGAACACTGTTGTGTCGCACTTGCCGGTTAGCCATGCCGTGGTTGTGCGGGCCGCTCTGCGAGCGTTGTGGGGAGCCCGAGCCGCGGCCGCGGATTGCCTGTCCGGTCTGTGATCGGCTTGGTCGTAGCGTCGGTTCGGTGCGTTCGGCTGTGGAGCTCGATTCTGTCGGTGCGAGTCTGGTGCGCGCGTGGAAGGATGCGGCGCGGGCCCCGGTGGCGCGTCTCGCGGCCGCCTGCCTGGTCGCTGCTGTGCCGCGTCCACTCTGCGACCTGATCGTGCCGGTGCCGGCGGCTCGCAGTCGAGCCGCATGGCGTGGAGTGGATGGTCCGAGCGATCTTGTGCGACTGCTTGGCCGGGCGTGGATGCTGCCGACCGCAGGCGATGCGTTGCGACGCATCAATGATCGGCCACAGCGAGGACTATCTGCCGATCAGCGTCGTCGTAATGCTACGGGCGCCTTTGCGGCAGCACACCTTGTGACGGGTCGTGTGCTGCTGGTCGACGATGTCATGACGACGGGCGCCACGCTGCGCGCGGCTGCGTGGCTCCTCTGTCAGTCGGGTGCGGAGCGTGTCGATGTCGTCACGTTTGCGCGTGTTGTAACAACGCTGTAGCAATCGTCACCGGCTCTTCACACGCGGCGATGCGAGGAGTATTGTGTGCTCATAGTCATACGAGGAGGTGTCCTGATGGAAGTTCGGGTGCACGCACGACACGTTGACGTTCCGCTTGAGTTGCGGCTGCTGGTCGCGGAGAAACTCGCAGCGATTGCGCGGTTATTGCCACCGGATGCGACGGCCGATGTTGAGTTCTCGGAGGAGCGTAATCCGCGGATCTCGGCGTCGCATGTGACGGAGATTACGATCTACGCGCGCGGCAAGGTATTGCGTGCGCGCGCCGCCGAATCGGCGTTTCACGACGCGATCATCCATGCTGTTCGCAACGTCCGGCAAGAGGTATCGGATTTGCATCATCGCCGCCGCGCGCATCCGCATCGGCTGCCAAAAATGGCCTAAACGAGCTAGGGGCCTCAGCTTGGGAGGCCGAGCCGTTGGCGGCAGGCTGCGCGCACGGATGGCACGGACGAGTCGGTAAACCACGCGATTGCCGCTGGCTCTGGGGCGGGTGTGCGGAGCAGCGCGTCAAACGTCGCGCGTGCTCGATTGGCATCGTCGGCGGCGGCCCACCGCTGGGCGTGCTCGCGCCAGTCGTGCCAGTGCTCGGCGAGCGCGTCACGCAGGTACGTCTTGGCGATTGCGCGCCACGCATTCGCGTCGAGCTGCGCGCCGAGCGACTCGAGTAATCGCACCGCAGCTTGTGTTCCGAGCTCGCTCAATAGGGGTGCTGCGGCTTCGGCCGGACAACGCCCTGCTTCGCAGTCGGCATGGGTCAGGCACCTGCGCAGCACGATGTCGCGCAGATCCGGATCGTCCTCAGCCACGAGGGCAAGTTCGTGTGCGGCGTGCCAGAGCAGAATCGGGGCCTCGTGCTTGAGCAGTGTTTCCCCAATCGTGCGGGCGACTTCGGCGAATGGCACATCGTCGGTGAGGGCCGAGACGGTTGTCTCTGCCACCCATTCGTCTGCCACCATCACGCGGGCTGGGCCAGCGGCGAGTGATGCTGTTGCGCAGGCCAGTCCAGTAATCAACCGCTGCAGATTGTCGAGTCCGTGTAGAGGCACATCACTGGTGGTGCTGGCAAAGGCGTCGCTGTTGAGCACGGTGTGGCCGAGCCAATCAACAAAGAGCGTGGTGTCACCGGCGAGAATCGCAGCGAGCGCCTTGCGGCCACCCGTTGTGCCGAGCAGGATGCGCTCGCCCGGACGCAGGATGATCTCGACAACGGTGTCACTCGGATCGAGTTCGATGACGGCTGCAAGCAGCGCCCTTCGGCCAGCAATCGCCGCCAGCGCATCGCCTGCGGGCTCCTCGATCAGTACCGCAGCTGCAAGCAGTCGCACGATCGCGGGATCAGGCTCGTCCCCCTGGTAGGGAGGAAATAGGCGCGTCAGCGTGTCACGGGCGAGCGATGATGGGTAATCGAACGCGCGTTGTTGGCGGTCGAGGCGGCGGCCCATCTCGAGTGTCGTCACATCACCTTCGAGCCACGCGGTAATCAGCGTTGTCAGTGGCGACGTCGGCGAGACCGATTGGAGTTCACCAGGCACAATCGAAACGGTAGTGGGGGCTGCACTCGCAGGCGGCGTTCAGGTACGGGCTGGTAGGGTTCGACGCATGGCAGAGCTGTTCGATCGACTGCTTCGCCTTGGCGAAGGTAAACGTCTCAAAGAGTTGCAGGTGATCGCCGAGGCGACGTCGTCGCTGGCCGACGAGACGGCTGCGCTGACGGATGCGCAGTTGCGGGAGCACTACGACGCGTTGCGTCTGCTCGTTGCTGAGCGTCTCGACGAGACGGCCAGCACGGATGACGTGCGCGATGTGTTGGCGGAGGTCGAAGCCGAGGCGTACGCTCTGGCGCGCGAGGCGGGCGCACGCGCGGTCAATATGCGGCCCTTCGACGTGCAGATTATTGGCGCTGCATGTCTCCATCGAGGCTGCATTGCGGAGATGCGGACGGGTGAGGGTAAGACGCTCGTGGCAACGCTGCCGGTGGCCCTCAATGCGCTCGCTGGTCGCGGCATGCATCTTGTCACCGTCAACGATTATTTAGCGCGCCGCGATGCTTTGTGGATGAGTCCGCTGTATCAGATGCTCGGCGTTACGGTCGGGATTATCCAAGCGGGTATGGACTCCGATCAGCGCCGAGCGGCCTACGCCTGCGACGTCACGTATGGCACTAATTCCGAATTCGGTTTCGACTATCTGCGGGACAACCTTGCGGTCGAGTTGGAGCACACGGTGCAGCGCGGACATCCCTTTGCGATCGTCGATGAGGTCGACTCGATCCTGATCGATGAGGCACGCACGCCACTGGTCATCTCGGGTCAACCCGAGGATGCTCCCGAGACGTACTACACGTTTGCCAAGATCGCGAAAACCCTCAAAGTGCCCGAGGACTACGAGGTCGATGAGAAGCGCAAAACGGTTGCGCCGACCGAGGATGGTATCCATCGCGTCGAGACGGCGCTCGGCATTGAGAACCTCTACGCGCCCGGCAATGGCCAGATGGTCAATCACTTGGTACAGGCCTTGAAGGCGCAGTCGCTGTTCAAAAAAGACGTTGACTATATCGTTATTGATGGCGAGGTCAAGATCGTTGACGAGTTCACCGGACGCATCATGGAGGGTCGTCGCTGGAGCGAGGGGCTGCACCAGGCGGTCGAGGCGAAGGAGTCCGTCAAGATCGAGGCCGAGAACGTCACGGTTGCAACGGTCACGATCCAGAACTACTTTCGTATGTACGACAAGCTCGCTGGTATGACGGGTACTGCTGCGACTGAAGCGAACGAGTTTGCCGAAATCTATGGCCTCGATGTGGTTACGATCCCGACTAATCAGGAGATGGTGCGCGAAGACAAGGAAGACCTGATCTTTAAGACGAAGGGCGAGAAGTTCAATGCTGTTGCCGACGACATTGAGGAGCGTCATGCCACTGGGCAGCCCGTCCTGGTCGGCACGATCGACATTGAGACCTCGGAGCGGCTCAGTGCTTTGCTGACCAAGCGTGGCATCAAGCACGAGGTGCTAAACGCGAAGCAGCACGAGCGCGAGGCAGAGATTATCGTCAACGCGGGGCAGCCGGGCGCAGTTGTGATCGCGACGAATATGGCGGGCCGTGGGGTGGATATCAAGTTGGGTGAGGGCGTGCCGGAACTCGGTGGCCTCTATGTGCTCGGCACGGAACGGCACGAGTCGCGTCGCATCGACAACCAGTTGCGTGGTCGCTCTGGCCGTCAGGGCGATCCGGGCGAGACGCGCTTCTACCTGTCTTCCGAAGACGAGGTTGTGCGCCTGTTCGCGGGGGATCGCATCTACAAGATCCTTGATCGGCTTGGTCCACCCGAGGGTGAGCCGATTGAGCACAAGCTGCTCTCGCGTCAGATCGAAGGTGCGCAGAAGCGCGTCGAGGAGCACAACTTCGAGATCCGCAAGAACGTCCTCAAATACGACGACGTACTGAACAAACAGCGCGAAGTTGTCTACGACCAGCGTCGCGAAGTGCTCGAGGGTGCCGATATTTCCGAGCTCGTGCGCGACTGGATTGATGAGACGGTGGAGAGTGTCGTCGAGGCCCACTTGCAGACGGAGGAGCAGGATGGCGTTGATCTCGAGGCGATGGTGGTGGGATTGCGCTCCGTCTATCCCGTCTCCTTCTCGGCTGCGGAGATTGCGGCGATTGCACAGACCAATCCGGAGGCTCTGATCGATCGGGCGGTAGCGGATGCTGCAACTGCCTACGAGCACAAGGAGCGCGTGATCGCACAGATCGATCCGGAGCTGATGCGTCGCGCCGAGCGCTTCTACCTGTTGCAGACGATCGACACGCGCTGGCGCGAGCATCTCGACAATATGGATTACTTGCGCGATGGCATCCATTTGCGTGGCCTTGCGCAAAAGGATCCTGTTGTTGAGTACCGCACCGAGGGCCATGCGATGTTCAGCGAGATGATGGCGGAGGTGCAGCAAGAGGTCGTTGCTGGCCTCTTCCAGTTCGTGATCGAAGTTGATGGCCCGGAGGGACGGACCGTGATCGATCCGTTTGCGATCGTGGAGCACATGGATGATCTCGTCTTGCAGCACGAGGAGGCGAGCGCGTTCGAGGCGCCAGGGACACCGCCGCCGGCCGCACAGCAGCAGGCCCCGCCGACTCCGCGGGCGGACTCCGCATGGTCGCGTTCAGGCGATTGGGCGGGAACATCGACGGCGGCTGCTGGTGCGAGTAACGAGTCGGACCGATCGACGAATACGCAACGTGGGCAGGCGCCAGGAGCGGCGGGGCGTCGCAAGAAACCAACGAAGAAGAAGCGTCGTGGCTGATCTACCCGACGTGCTGACCGCGGATGAGCTCGCGGCGGCAGTGGAGGAGCTTAGGGCCCGCCTTGTGTGGGTCCGTGATTACCTTTGACCCGGTTCATTTGCAGGAGCGAATTGACGAACTCGATGCGCTGATCGGCGAGCCCGGCTTCTGGGATGACCAGGAGCGGGCCGTTAAGGTCTCGGCTGAGCGCTCGCGAAGCGCTCGCAAGCTCGAGTTGTATGCGAGCCTGTCGGCGGATGTTGAGGACGCCAGTGATCTCATGCTGATGCTGATTGATGATCCCGCCCTTACGGTCGAGGTGGCGGTATCTGTGCAGGCGCTCGCTGCGCGTATTGACGAGCTCGAAGAGGGAGCGTTGTTCTCAGGCGAGTACGACGCGGGTCCAGCGGTTGTCACGATCAGTGCGGGTGCGGGTGGTACGGACGCAATGGATTGGGTCGAGATGGTGCTGAGGATGTACTTACGCTGGGCCGAACGACGCGGCTTCTCTGCGCGCCTGTTGGAGGCATCGCCGGGCGATGAGGCGGGCCTCAAGTCGGTCGCCCTGCTGGTCGAGGGCGAGAACGCCTACGGCATTCTCGGGGCGGAGAAGGGCGTCCACCGCTTGGTTCGCCTGTCGCCGTTCGATTCGGCCCACCGGCGACACACGGCCTTTGCGCGTGTTGACGTGACGCCATGGGTTGATGAGGACGTGGTGGTCGAGATTGACGAGGGCGATTTACGCATCGACACCTATCGGGCCTCGGGTGCGGGTGGCCAGCACGTCAACAAGACTGATTCGGCCGTACGCATTACTCACCTGCCCACCGGAATCGTCGTCCAGTGCCAGAACGAGCGCTCGCAGACCTCGAATAAGCAGACCGCAATGCGCGTGCTGAAGAGTCGCCTGATCGAACTCGAGTTGAAGCGCCGCGAGGAGGAACTCGCCAAGGCGCGCGGAACGAGTCAGGACAACTCGTTCGGCAGCCAAATTCGAAGTTATGTCCTGCACCCTTACACGATGGTCAACGACCATCGCACAAACCGTAAGGATGGCAACGTGCAGGGCGTGCTTGATGGAGACCTTGACCCTTTTATCCGCGACTTCCTGCTCCGCCGCACTGCTGCAGACGGCGATGCCGTTGTGGAATTGTGATGCGCTAATCACGGATGCGACTGATAGATTGGGTGTGCTGGCATGTTGAAGCGCGATTCCCCATCCGAGGCGTTCGAAGCGCCGTTTGACGTGACCGATCCCGGTCATGTCAGCATCGCATCGACTGAGTTGCGTAGCCAGGTCGAGCTAGAGCAGGAGGCGGAAGAGCGCCGTCGCCGACGTGCCGAGGCACTGTCTGAGTTGGCGGGGGAGACGAGCGAGTTCCGTCGACCATTTGCGCCGCGTGCGGAGGCGATGATTCTGCTCGAGAACGTGACCATGGTCTATCCGGGGGATGTTGTTGGTCTCGACGATGTCACGGTGCAGATCGATAAGGGCGAGTGGGTGTTCCTCGTCGGACCATCGGGATCGGGCAAGTCGACGTTTATCAAGCTATTGCTAAAAGAGATCGATGCGACGAGTGGCAATGTGCAGGTGGGTGGCCGGTCGCTGCGTACGCTGAAGCGCTCCCAGGTGCCACAATTGCGGCGTAACATCGGTTGCGTCTTCCAAGACTTCAAGCTGCTGCCGACACGCAGCGTCTACGAGAATGTGGCCTACGCGCTCAAAGTGCAGGGGCAGCGGACCGAAGTGATCGAACGCAAGGTGCCGGAGATCATTGGCCTCGTGGGTCTGGCCGACAAGATCGATAAGTTGCCGCACGAGTTGTCTGGCGGCCAGCAGCAGCGCGTCTCAATCGCGCGCGCATTCGTCAATCATCCACCGCTTCTGATCTGCGATGAGCCGACGGGAAACCTCGACCCCGAGACGTCGATTGGCATCATGCAGCTGCTCTACCGCATCAATCGTGCGGGTACGACAATCTTGATGGCGACGCACGACCGCGAGATGGTCGACAAGATGCGGCGTCGTGTGATCGCGCTCGAAGAGGGCAAGCTTGTACGCGATGATCGTCGTGGCGGCTACGTCGAGGAGGAGGCGTAGTGGAGACGCGCTGGAAGTTCTTCGTCGTAGAGGCGCTGAAGTCGCTGAAGGGCAACCTTGCGACGACCATTGCGGCCGTCGTCACCGTCCTGGTGGTGATGTTCATTGCCGGCCTCGGGATCGCGCTTGGTTCCTATGTCTACAACTATTCGGACAAGGTGCGCGACGACGTCACGATCCGCGCCTATCTGAAAGATTCATCCACGCCGAAGCAGATCGCCGATATCCAGCGGATGATTACGCAGACACCGGGCGTGCTGGCTGGATCGCTGCAGTTCGTCTCGAAGGACGATGCGATTTTGCGTTTGCAGAAGCAGCTCGGTGAGGATTCGGAGTTGCTCAAATTGACGCTCGGTAACCCGCTGCCTGCCTCTTTCGAGTTTAAGGCGCAGAACCCCGATCAGACGGCGCGTATCGCGAAGGCTGTGGCGGGGTTGCCTGGGCTCGATCCACCGCAACCTGGTTTGCCAAATCCCGATTACGGCGCGGGCAAGGCCGATCGCGTGCTGAAGACTGCTGGCACGATTACGCTCGTGCTGCTCGGGATGGGCGTGGTCTTGGCAATCGCCGCGATCTTGCTGATTGGGAACACGATTCGCTTGTCGATCTTTGCGCGTCGTCGCGAGGTCGAGGTAATGAAGCTCGTGGGTGCCACGAACTGGTTTGTGCGCTTACCGTTCATAATCGAGGGGATGGTCTGTGGCGTCGCGGGTTCGATTCTGGCGTCGATTCTGCTGGCGGTGAGTTATCAGACGCTTTTGGCTGACCGAGTGCAATCGTCGATGTCGGGCAGCGGCTCACCCGAGGCGATTTCCTTTCCGTTGCTGGTTCTTTTGCTGATGGTCGCGGGCCTTGCCATCGGTGCGATCGGTTCGGGCCTGACGATGCGTCGCTTCCTGCAGGTCTAAGAAAGTGCTACCGATTCGGCAGGATCCTAATCGGCGTTCTACCCTATGCCGATGATGGAATCTCATTTACCGCGCTTGGTGTTTGTCGAGGACGATCCTGTTATTCGTCGGGCGACGAGTGATTATCTGACGCGCAATGGTTTTGAGGTGATTGCGGCAGGTGATGGCGAGGCGGGGCTGCTCGCTTGGCGCGAGTCGGATCCGGTCTTGGCGCTCTTGGATGTGATGCTGCCCGGCATGGATGGCGTGGCACTGTGTCGAGCGATTCGCGCGGAGTCGCAGATCCCAGTGATCCTGCTGTCGGCTCGCTCGGACCCGATCGACGTGGTGTTGGGGCTCGAGGCGGGGGCGGACGATTATGTCACGAAGCCATTCGAGCCAGCGGTGCTGGCGGCGCGCTTGCGGGCGGCTTTGCGTCGTGCTGCGCCGAGCGGCGATGGACGAGTCGCAGTCGAGCAGGTCGGCTCGTTGGAGGTCGATCGCGAGGGTTATGTGGTGACGCGTGCGGGTCAGCCACTGGCCCTGACGCCGACGGAGTATCGCCTGCTTGTTGAGTTTGTCGACAACGTCGGTATTGCGCTCGATCGAGCCACACTGCTGGAGCGCGTCTGGGGGTATGGCTGGGCGGGGGATACGCGCCTCGTTGACGTCCATGTGCAACGGTTGCGTGCGAAGATCGAGGAAGACCCTGCTGCTCCAGAGCTCGTGCAGACGGTCCGCGGAGTGGGGTACAAGCTGGTGCGGCCGAGCGAAGATCTGTGAGCCTGCGGGTTCGCCTCGCGCTTGCGATTGCCATCATTAGCGCGCTCGTAGCGGGCGGCATGAGTCTCGCAGTCTATGAGCGGAGTG
Source organism: Gaiellales bacterium (assembly GCA_038911065.1). GTDB lineage: Bacteria > Actinomycetota > Thermoleophilia > Gaiellales > F1-60-MAGs149 > F1-60-MAGs149. The sequence goes on from JBCKBR010000023.1 coordinate 17,424, forward strand.
TTTCGGATCGCGTCAATCGCGCGCGCGACACGGCTGCGAGGCAGGTGCGTACGGCCGCATCGATTGTGCGCTTACGGTTGCCGGGAGGAGCCACGGTGACACCAGCCGGGTCGTACGTCGTCACGAATGATGGTGCGGTTGGTGACGCACTGGTCGCGGCGGGCTTGCCGGCGCGCCTGCGCGTCCGTGTCGCGACTGCTCCTGGCCGTGTCTTTACCGATCCGGATCTGGATGCCCAGAGTCCAGCGGTCTATGCCGGCACGATGTTGCCGAGCATTGGGTCCGTTTTTGTCCGGCAGTCATTTGTTGCTGACGAACAGGAATTGAGTGCGCTTCGCGATGCTTTGATTCGCCTCACGGCTGGCGCAACAGTCTTGGGTGCGCTGTTGGGGGTGCTTGTTGCCTCGGCATTGTCGCGGCGCTTGCGACGGTCCGTGACGCTGGCGCGGCGTCTCGCTGCGGGTGATCTCGAGGCGCGACTCAATCCACGTGGTCGCGATGAGATCGCGGCGCTTGGACACGCACTCGACGATATGGCCGAGGCGTTGGGCGCCACAATTCGCGAACTCGATGATGCTGCTGAGCGCGAGCGCAGCTTCTCGGCAGACGTTGCGCACGAGCTACGCACGCCGATCACGGGTCTCGTCGCAGCATCGGCGTTGCTTGAGGACACGCCAGAGGGTGTCATGGTCAAGGAGCGTGCGCGGGCGCTCGCCTATCTGATCGAGGAATTGTTGGAGGTAATGCGTCTCGGTGCGGGTGCCGAGACGGCACTCGCCGAACAGTTCGACCTGGTTCGGCTCGTATCCGATGTTGCGCACGAGCGCTTGCCGGATGCCCAATTGGTGGTGCCAGAATCGTTGCGTATCGAATCGGATGCTCGACGTCTCCAGCGCGTGCTTGTCAACCTGCTGGACAATGCTCGACGACACGGTCGAGCACCATTTTTTGTGGTCGTGGATGCGCAGGCGTTAACGATTACTGTCCGCGATAGTGGCCCAGGATTTGGGCTGTTTTTGGAGCGAGCGGGCGAGCGTTTTGCGATGGCGTCGCGTACGCGTGGCGGTGGCACGGGTCTAGGGTTGGCGATTGCAGAGGGCCAGTCCCGCGTGCTTGGTGGCGAACTGGTTTTGCGCGATGACGGTGGCGCTGTGGCGATGCTGCGGCTCCCACCGACAGCGCGCGTTGTGGTCGACGTGCAGGTGCCTGCAGGAGGGTCCGCGTGAGGATCTTGCTGTTGATTGTGATTGCCGGCTTGCTGGCTGCTGCTTGTGGTGCTTCGAACGCTGGGCTGCGCGACGAGGGGTTCGTGGCTGCGGGCGAGACCGCTGTGGTGTCGCCGCCAGACGTGACCGGCGGTGCTGCCTCCACGACCACGCCGGCGGCCTTGGTGCCAGATCCGGGTGTCGCCTTCGTGTATTTGCTGCGTTATGCCCAGCCCGAGCCGACGCGTCGCAGCGTTCCCGTTGGGGTGGGCATTGTCGAGTCCAGTATCCGTGACCTACTGGTGGGGCCATCCGCTGCGGAGGGTCTCTTGCACTATTCGACAGCGCTGCTACCCGACACGCGACTGCTGGCGTTTAGCATCGACAATCGCACTGCCATTATCGATCTCTCGGCGATGCCGAGCGTGGAAAAGGGTTCGGAAGCATTGTTGGCGCTGTACCAACTCGTCTATACGGCGACGGCTTCGGGTGGTGTCGATGCGGTCAAGGTGCGGGTCAATGGTCGGGCCTATGGGCTTGGCTCGGTGTCGGGCGGCTCGAGCGCACTGGAGCAGTCGTTGACGCGGGCAGACCTCAGTTTTGTGATTGAGGTCGAAACGCTGCTAGGTAGTTCGGGCTGTGCGGTGGCAAAGGTCGGGGCTGCCCCCTTTAGCGGTGCTCGGACGGTGACGTTGCGGCGGCCCTTGGACGGCGAGCTGGTGGAGAATACGATTCAGCTTCGCGGATCGGTACAGAGTCGTGGTGGTCCACTGGTGATTCGTATCTTGCAGGATGGTCTCGAGGTAACCAATCGCATCATCGATGAGAAGTGTCGTGGCAATTTTTCCGCCTCAATTCCGGTTCCGCGTACGCTCGACGGCGCGGTCGAGGTGGTTGTGATCGCGCCGGGCACCGACGGTGCGCCTGCGGCGTCTGCGCAGGTAGTCGTAATGATCGCGGGCTAGGTTCGCGTCGGCGCGTACGATGTGCGCATGAGTGGCGAAGGCGAACGCACGGTTGCGCAAAACCGGAAAGCACGACACGACTATCACCTCGAGGGTAACCTCGAGGTTGGCATCGTGCTCTCTGGCAGTGAGATCAAGTCGCTGCGTGCCGGTTCGGCGAGTGTCAATGAGGCCTACGCGATGATCCGTGACGGTGAGGTCTGGCTGGTTGGTGCGACGATCGAGCCGTATGCCCAGGCGGGGATGCGTAACCACGATCGCAATCGCGACCGCAAGTTGCTGCTGCACAAGCACGAAATCGAGAAGTTTCGCCAAAAAGTCGAGCAGAAGGGCTTTACGCTCGTGCCGTTGCGCATCTACCTCAAGCAGGGTCGTGCAAAGGTCGAGATTGCGCTCGGTCGTGGTAAAGACACGATCGACAAGCGCGATACCGTCAAGGCGCGGGATGCCAAGCGCGAGATGGATCGCGCGATCAAGGAGCGTCGCTGAGTATGCGGCGCGCGAGTTTTACCGTATTGGGTCTTGCAATCGTTGCCGCAATCGTACTCGTCGGTACATTTGTTGCTCTCGGCGGTGCCGAGCGGCTGCGTGCGAGTCCCGCGGCTGCTGCCGCCGCGACTGCGAGTTGCACCGCGACAACGGGCGTGTCGACGGGTAACGCTGCCGAGGTGGTGGCGTCGACCATTCTGATTACGTCGCTCAATGCTGCGGCCTGCACGCTCAAGGTCTCGCGTGAGGATCTCGTGTTGGCACTTGCGCGGGGGGATGGGGTCGCGGTAGCAGCCGATACTCTTGGTGTCACACCAAAGGCCTTACAGGATGCTGTGCTCGGCGCGATCACAAAGACCGCAGCAGACGAGGAGGCTGCGGGGCGACTAACAGCCACAACGGCGCTGGCGCTGCGCACGTTGATCGAGATTGTGCCGCCCGATCAGCTACTCGCAGCGGTCAAGGGCTCAAGCGGCGCGTGCGCGAAGCTCCCCTGGAAGTCCGTTGGTGACCTCCAAAGGATTGCGGCCGAAATTGGTGTCAAAACCGGGCTAGCTGCGGCCTGTGCGTTGGGTATCGCACCACTCGAAGCAGTCTCGGCACTTGCTTACCCGCAGGGACTCCAGGGGCTAGCAGCACGATCCGGTAAGTCGCAGGCGGATGTCGAGCAGGCTGTTCGCACCGCGATCGAGCAGTCGGTCAATGAGGCGGCTGGGGCGGGGGCGTTGTCGGGTATCGAAGGCACCGTGTTGGCCGCGGCTGCGCGCGTTGCTCCCGTCGATCGGATGCTCGCAATTGTGCGCGGTGACGACGATCCTTGTTCGCCGTTTGCGTGGCCGGAGACAAGCAGTCGGGGCGATGCATTAGCGGCGGTTGCGTTGATTGGCGTCGTCGATGCGTCCTGTCAACTGGGTGCGCCAACGTTCGATGTGTTCGCCGCATTGGCAAGCCAAAGCGAGCTCGATGCTCTGATTTCGTCCTCGGGTAAGACGCAGGCGGAGATTGAGACTGCGCTGGGTAGCGGGATCGAAAAGGGTCTTGCTGAAGCGCAAGATGCGGGGGCCATCTCGGGGATTGAGGTACTGCTCCTGCGTGGCGTACTGTCGCAGGTCGGCATCCTCGATCTGCTCCGCATCTTTGCCGGTTAGCACTGGCGGCGTCTTTCCTGTATCATTCGTTAGGTCCACAGGGGGCGTCATGGTTTCGACGTGGTCGTCTACAGGGATTGGTTGCGAGCCGAGGATGTCGGTTGGCCTCGTAAAAAAATCCGGCACTATGAACTGCGAAGTCTGATACTGACATCGCTTTCGCTGCCTGATCTAAGGATCACGTAGCGAACGTCGTTGCACCTTCGGCCCGTGAGGTGCAAATGGCGTAAAGCAACGGGCTTGTTCCTCTTCAGAATGGTGTGCTGAGGGGGGAGACCTTATACACCTGGCTCGACAAACGCTGGCCCGCAGAGCCGCCGTCGAGTGAGATTGATCAGCGGGCTACGCTCGTAGATGCCTTTTCCGAGCGGTCGCGGACCCGGGTTCGATTCCCGGCGCCTCCACTGGGGGAGGTTGCAACTCAGTTAGGAAGAGGGTTGCGAATTCCCGATCCGGCCGGTTCCCAGAGGGAGCCGGCCGGAACACCCCCTTGCGTTCGCGTCCGTCGCGTTCACAGCGTTGTACGGGACGCTCGAAGGCAGGCTTACGCCTGCCGGTGGTGCTCTAAGGGCAGATTCAGGGCATCGATGGCTCTTGCTGCACGCTCCGCTACGAGGTCTGTGAGTGTGCTCGGCATAACGCTGTCCAGGTCGCGCAGCTCTGGCGCCTTCGCTGCGGCGCTGAAACTATCTCCTGCCATGCTTGCCAGCCTGATCACGCGATCGTGCAGGCGGGCGTAATCAAGGCCCCACATTTTCGCGGCTCGCGGCCAGGGATTGTGTCGTATCGCAACGTAGTAGCGACTTCCGACGCGCATAGCGAAATGCATCTTCTGCTCAGAGAAGCCGGGGTACGGGAGGGCCGAAGCCACGTCGTAGATTGGCGCAAGCTCGACCGCATCGCCTGACAATATGAGCGAGTAGTTCTTTGCATGGGCATCAGTGCCTGCGATGAGCCAGTTCCAGATGACTGCATCAACGAACTGATACACGGCGGCCGAACTCGCACTACCACCGATCGCTGCCGCGAGGCAACCGATCACACTGCACACGCCGGGCCCTCCGTCCGCCTCGTATTTCAAAGACGGGTCGATCGATAGTGCCTGGCAGATGTCCTCCTGATGGATACGAAGCACAACGTCACTCGAGGGATCGAGGAACCTGTCGTAGCGTTCAACGACGATTGCACGCTCACCCTCGAAAGACTGGATCCGCGTAGGTACCGCGGACAGCCCCGAAAGGCGGGCCGAAGCCAAGCAGAGATGCTCATTGAGGTCGTGATTGTCGAGTCCGGATATCGCGGGCTTGAGGATGTGTGTTGTCGCTGCCGCTCCAGACGGGTCACCCCACCGACCGCTCTTCAAAGACAGCGCGGTCTTTGCCTGAGCCCCAGCCAGTGAAAATCGACCCGCCCCATCCCGACCTCGCCACGTCGTACTATCAGCCCGAAGCTCGCGTAGGCGAGCCGCGATATCGGACTCGCTCAGCTCTTCGACGGAGCCGGGCCTGCTTGCGACACCACTCACGCGCTCAGACTTGGCGAATTGCACAGCACCCGCACAGTCCTCACCGATTCGAGTTCCGAGCAGGTCAAAAGCCTTTGCAGGCACTCCCATTTCGCGGGCCCATCGGGCGACCACGCGCTCGTCGTCAGGCAGAAGTCCGGCGATCCAGGGTGCAACGACGCGGTCGCCATACACCGAATCGCCGACAGGCATCGTTATCGAGATAGGCGTCGGCTGCGTGCGTGCCGCGTAGTCCGCATCATATTGGAAGGAAAGGCTTCCACGGTGCCTGCGGATAGTTCCCGCGACTAGCCCTTCCATGATGACGATGACCTCGTTCACAACTGCACCAGGTACTTCTCCAAGTGCTTCCGGATGTTCACTCGCGTATGACCATCTGCGTCCACGATCAGGATTTCATCGGGGGCTGTCTCGACGGGCGTGATATCGACTGACAACTCCAATGCGTCCAGGACATTCAGGACGAGGTGCAACTCTGCTCGCGGGTGGCCCGACTCGAACTCGTTGACCCACCAGCGAGACAGGCCCGCCTTTTCCGCCAACTCGGCCTGCGTCATTCCGAGCTCGCGCCTGCGGGTGCGAACTCGCGTCGATAGCATGTGGAGTGTTCGAGTTTGAGTCATCGCGATTGTTGGTGTACGCCAACAAACATACCATGTAGGCGCTCACCTGCATAACTTTTGCACGCTCGGCCCACGAGCAGTGCACGAGCGGGGCTGATCGGTTGGGCGGACGCCATATCCGCGCGGTTGTGGCGTCCGCCCTGCACGCGATCCGCCACCGCACAGCTACACCACTGCCTGATCGATCCGGCCAGCGCGGATTGCAAAGACCTCGTCGACGTCCTGCGGGTCAATCCAACCATGCGAGATCAGTAACACCCCGACTCCCGCCTCGCGCGTCGCGGCGAGCAGATCGCGCAGCAACGGTTGAGCGGTGGCCTGGTCGAGGTGCGCGGTCGACTCGTCGAGGATCAGTAGTCGCGGCTATACGAGCAGGGCTCGTGCCAACGCGATGCGTTGACGTTGCCCGCCCGAGATATTGGCACCATCCTCGCTGATGATTGTGTCGAGGCCGTCCGGGAGACTCGCGGCCCACTCCTCGGCGCGGGTTCGGACAAGTACGGCAAACAACTCAGGACCCGTGGCCGCCGGCTTGCGGCCGCCAAATGGCACCCAGATGAGCGAGGGAATGAAGGTAACTGTGCGTTTGGATCAACGACGGTAATGTCAGCCGCGGATCCCATGCGGCGCTCTATGTCGAGCGCGGCGGTGAGGCCAGCAAAACTCGATCCGAGCACGACGACCCGATGGCGCTTGCCGCGTGGTGCTCTGCCGTGTTCTAACCCTGGACTCAATGCGTACGATCCTGACTCTGTAGTCAGGTTGAGTCTATCGCTGCAGGGGGTATCAGATAATCATGATTTAGGCACTAACCAATTCGCGTCCTGAATGGGGATACAGCGCCTCGACGATCGCTCGTTGCGTACGAGACAGCGTCGCCACGGGCGGCGTGACAAGCTCGATGTGTGCGTAGAAGTCGGGGTTCTCGAGGGAGCACAGGCGGACCGACTGGGCCTGCTGCCAGGGCGCGGCGAAGGTGCGGGCGACAAAGCACCAGCCGAGACCGGCAGCCGTCGCGCTCAGTGCTGCCTGGGCACTGCCCGTCTCGATCGATCGGCGAGGGGAGATGCCCGCTTCCTCAAGGGCGCGATCGACCGTGCAACGCACACCCGAGGAGCGTGACTGCCAGAGGATCGTCGCTTCGGCGAGCTCCGGCAACTGCACGACTAAACCGTGATGCGGGTCATCGATCGCCATGGCAACAACGATTTCGTCGACCAGCAGGGCGCGGCGTTCGAGATGGTCGTCGCCGTCGTCGGGGCCAGCGGCGGTGACACCGAAGTCCACGCGGCCCACAGTCACGGCTTGGGCGACGGAGGTGCCTTCTTCGTGGACGACCTGTACGTCACAATCCGGCATCTGCTCCGCGAGTCGGGCGAGGCGCGGCACGACGAACGGCACCGCTGCCTCGCAGACTCCGACGGTTACGCAGATGGGGCCGACACTCTCGTTCATGGCGGAGGTAGCACGTTCCAGCGAGCGGGCGACGGCGCGGGCATGCGGCAGCAGGCGCTCACCGGCCTCGGTCAACACCAGTCGTCCGCCGGCGCGGCGATAGAGCGGCGCCTCCGCGAACGTCTCGAGCGACTTCAGTCGATTTGAGACCGCAGGCTGCGTGAGACGCAAGTGGTGTGCCGCTGCAGTCACGCCGCCGTACTCAAAAACGGCGGCGAAAGCGACAAGACTTTCAGGAGGGAGGCGCATCACGTCTCTGAATACTACACCGTGGGCATGGTGGTTCGGTGATACAGCGCGCTACGACCTGTCGTGCCATCGAATCGGTACGCGCACTCGGATTACGGATTGCGGGATAGAGCGGCTACGCTACACGCATGGCTACGTCGCCCCCACGCAGCACGATCTCCGCGACCGAGTTGGAGACGCTGGCATCAATTCAGCGCCGCGTGCTGTGGCTCGCAACGCGCATGATCGACTACGCCAATCGTGAGCGTCCGAGCGGTGACAAGCTCAAGGTTGGTGGCCATCAGGCATCTTCGGCATCGATGGTGACGGCCATGACGGCGCTCTACTTCCATTGGCTGAAGGAGGGGGATCGTGTCGCCGTCAAGCCGCACGCCTCGCCCGTACTGCATTCGATCAACTACCTCCTCGGCCGCCTCGATCGCGAGTACCTGACGCGTCTGCGCGACTTTGGTGGACTGCAGGCGTACCCGTCGCGCACCAAGGATCCAGATCCGATCGACTTCTCGACGGGCTCGGTCGGTCTTGGTGCTGCCGCACCGCTGTTTGCGAGCGTTGTCGATCGCTACGTTGGGGCGCACTTCGATACGCCGCCCGGGCGGCGGTTCGTGGCACTGATTGGCGATGCCGAGCTCGATGAGGGCAACGTCTGGGAGGCGCTGGCCGATCCGGCCGCGCACGGGCTCGGTCAGTTGACGTGGATTGTCGACTTCAATCGCCAGAGCCTCGATCGAGTGATTCCGGGCGTACGCTCGCAGGCCTTCACCGACGTCTTCCGCGACCATGGTTGGCAGGTCGAGATCGTCAAGTACGGCTCGCGCCTGCGCGAGGCCTTTGCCCTGCCCGGTGGCGAGACCTTGGAGCGGCGCCTCGACGAGATGCCGAACCCCGAGTACCAGAGCCTCTTGCGTAAGTCGGGCGCGGATGCGCGCGCCAAACTCGTGGACGGGGCGCCGCCGGAAGACCGCGCGGCGCTGGTGGGTGTCCTCGGCGCCTATGAGGACGCTGTTTTGCCCGCACTGATCGGCGACCTCGGCGGGCACGACCTCGGCGATATGATCGCCGCCCTCGAGCGTGCCGATGCCGATTCAACACGCCCCACGGTGATTTTCGCCTTTACCGTCAAGGGCTGGGGCCTGCCGATGGCTGGCCATCCGATGAATCACTCGGCGCTCATGACGGGCGATGAGATTGATGTGCTGCGGGAACAACTGGCCGACGCGCAAGACGAGTGGGCAGCCTTCGCCGCCGACTCGGCCGAAGGAGCGCTCTGCCTGGCGTCGGCCGAGCGGCTCAGCGAGACGCACGCGCCGACGCCGCAACGTGTCGATCCCTATGCAATTCCGAACGAGTTTGGTCCGGTCACGTCGCGACCGACGTCGAGTCAAGGCGCGTTCGCGCGTGTACTGCAAGATCTCGCCAGTATCGACGAGGTTGCCAAGCATGTCGTGACGACGAGTCCCGATGTTTCGATCTCAACGGGGCTGGGTGGCTGGATCAACAAGCGCGGCGTATTTAGCCCAGAGGTCGAGGAGATCCACACGACACAAGACGACGCTGGGCCGCTCAAGTGGGAGCCGACGCCCCAGGGCCAGCACATCGAGCTCGGGATCTCGGAGATGAACCTTTTCCTGTTGCTCGGCCAGCTCGGTCTTGGTGCTGAGCTCCATGGCACGCAGTTGTTGCCGGTCGGCACGGTCTACGACCCGTTCGTGTGTCGTGGTCTGGATGCGCTGATCTACTCCATCTATTCGGGCGCGCGCTTCGTCTTTGCCGGCACGCCGTCTGGTGTTTCGCTCTCGCGCGAGGGCGGTGCTCACCAGTCGAGCATTACTGCGTCGATCGGGATGGAACTGCCGGGTCTGACGTTCTGGGAGCCGTGCTTTGCGCTCGAGACGGAGTGGGCGATGCTGCACGCGCTGCGCGACATCGTGCTGCCTGAGGGCGAGGCGCACTATTTGCGACTCTCTACGACCCCGGTTGCCCAAGACGCATTCACCAGTCTTTTGGAACGCGTCGATCGTGCCGCGCTGCGCGACGACGTCTTGGCTGGCGGTTATCGGCTCGCCGAGGCCGAGGCCGGTGGCCCGGGCTCACAGGTGCTGATCGCCGCCTGTGGCGCGATGGTCCCGCAGGCACTCGCTGCGCGCGAATTGTTGGCTGCCGAGGACATCGGTGCGTCGATCATCAATGTTACGAGCCCGGATCGACTTTTTCGTGCGTTGCGTGTCCGCACCGGCGCCTTGCGCAACGGGCGCCTCAGCGACCCGTCGATTCTTGAGCGTCTCACCCTGCCATCCGAGCGTGGCATTCCGCTCGTCACCGTCCACGACGCCGCGCCGCATGCACTCGCATTCCTTGGTTCGGCATTCTCATCGCCGCTGATTCCCCTCGGCGTCGACCGGTTCGGACAGTGCGGCTCGCAGCCCGAGGTGTACGAGTGGCTGGACCTCAGCGCCGAGGCGATCGCCGAGGCCGCGATCGCCGGCCTCTGGCGTCCTGCCTAGCGATTTCGTGGGGGGTCATGACTGGACAAAG
>JBCKBR010000024.1:0-25735 GCA_038911065.1 Gaiellales bacterium
TCTGGTTCTAGGCGGATTGGTCGAGCCAGCGCACAGCGAGACCGCCAACACCAACGAGTGTCAGGACGCTGGCGAGGCCACCGAGGAGGATCACGCCGAGTGGCACGCGACTCTCGATCGTTGGTACGGCGATTACCGCCTGTGTGGTTGTGGCGGGAGTTATGTCGCCCGAGCGCGCCGCGGCCGTAACCGGTGGCTCTTCGTTCGTGACGAGCGGAACGACGACGTCAGGGAGCGGCACCGCGTCGGTTGGGGCTGCGGGCGCCACTGCCACGTCCGTCGCGTTCGAGCCCGCGCTGTCTGGCGGCTTGGAATCGGCGGCCTTGTCGCGCGCACGCGCTGCCCGTAGTGCGCCCATGATGCCCGAGTACATTTTTGCGTCAGGATCGAGTTGCTTCAATGCAGAGGCGTAACAGTTTTGCGTGTGGTACGCGATACGCCCCGTGTAGAAGTACTCGTTGATGATGGCCTTGCCACAGTTGGCAGTGCTAGCAGCGCTGGCGTTTGGCACAGGGGCGAGTAATGCTGCCACGAGTGTCGCGAGCAGGGCGAACCTGATGATTGGAGAGAAACGGGCCACGACTGCCCAGTCTAGTTGCCGTGTGGAAGATCTGTGGTGACTTATCACCCAGTTACGGGCAGCGTGTCGAGCACCACGCGGACGGATTCGTCGTCACCCGATAGTTGCAATGCGTGTTCGAGCGCCGCGCGACCAGCAGCCAGTTGGTTCCAAGAGTAAGCAAGGTAGGTCCCATAGGCGAGCCATGGCTCGTAGTTTTTCGGTTCCAGTCGGATTGCCTCAAGCAGGGTCGCCTGTGCCCCTTGTGCATCTCCAAGCGCCTGCTGTGCGTCGGCACGCGCGATCAGGGGAGCAACACTGAGCGGGTTGAAACGGTGGGCGCTAGCAGCGAACTCGAGTGCCACAGCGGGGTTATCTGCGAAGGCAGCATCGCTACGGATCGTGTCGCGCTCACTGAGCCATGTTGGCATGGCGATTAGGCCAGCGAGGATCAGACCAATGCTCAGTATTCCTGTCAGGCTACGGCCTGTGGGCGTGATCTGCCGTTGCCGGTTGGCTCCGGTGGCAATGGCACCGAGTGCTGCATAGAGGATGGTCCCTTGGGCGAGCAGGCTCCAGTCGACATCGACTAGGCCTTGCGTGATAAAGGCAAGGCCGCCGATCGCAATGACTGTAGCGCCCACTTCGTCGCCTGGTCGTGCCCGACGAAGACCCACGACGGTGATTGTGACGAGGGCGATCCCACCAATCAGGAAGGGCAGGCCTCCCAGTAGACCGGTGCCGTAGAGCGCTTCGAGCAGCGTGTTGTGGGCTGCATCTGTGATGTAGGTCGGGTTCTGTGTGATCTGCTCAAGCAGGCGAAATGTGCCAGCGCCCCAGCCGCGCCAAGGTTCGGCGCGAAAGCCGTCCCATGCTGTTGCCCACCAGTGGTCGCGTAAGTTGGAACCAATTCCAATCCGCACGCCCGCCTGTCCAATGGGACCGGTAAAACCCTCGCGAATTGCTGTGACCATGCCGCTCGGGCCACCCGTCTTGATGACGAGGGCAATCACCAGCATGATCGCACCGGTGGCTGCGATCAGCAGTGTGCGGTGCGATGCACGACCCCGGGGGCCGTACGGGGCTCCGCCGGGGATCAGCTTGACTGCAATGGCTGCCAGTACTGCGCCCAGTAGAGCAGCTACAAGCAGCCAGATAACAAGGCTCGACCCCGCAGATTGCACGCTCTGTTCTGGCGCTGTAAAGGCTGTCCAGTTGGCAATGCGGAAGCCGATAATCACGGCTGGCACAACGGAGAAAAGTCCAATCAGGCGCATCCGCGGCGCTGCTGGCATGACGAGTTGAAGAACCAGAATTCCAATCAGCGCGAGCCCGAGACCCGAACGGGACGATGTCAAGACCAGCGCGAGCATGTTGATTGCTGCAATTGCGCCACCCGCTGCGCGATAGCGCCGGTCGCAGTGAGTGGTCAGCGCGAGCCCTCCAAAAAGCCCTGTCAGGGCGAGGATGGCGAGGGCGTTCGGGAGTATCAGTGTGCCGGATAGGCGCGGGCTTAACTGCACCCCCGTCGTCCCAGCGAACGAGCGCGCGACTAGCGCCCAGCTGCTGGCGATGGTGGCAAGCGCGGTCAGGCCGGTGGCGAAGGCCACGCCGGGGCGCCGCAATGCCGGGCCGAGCAGGATGCCGAGCGCGAGCGCCCCGAGATAGCCGGCGGCGAGAATCGCGTCGCTGATTGAGCTTGCTGGCGACAGCGACCAGAGGCTCGAGAGCGCAGCGACAACCGCAAAGAGGGTGAGCCCGGCGACCGCTACTAGGGTGGCGCGACTTGGCACGACGTAGGGCCAGCGGCCAAGTGCGATCAGTCCGAGCACGATGCCGGCGGGGATTGTGGTGCCGGCGGCGATCAGGCTCGAGGCGCCGGGGGCGATGCCACCAGCGGCGAACAGCACGCCCCAGACGGCAAGCACCACGCCGGGGACAAGGAGCAGCACAGCAGCGGTCGGGCTGAGTCGGGGGAGGCTGCGCACAGTCCGATAGTAGGCGGCTTTTCGGCCGCAGTTGCCGGTTTAGTGGCTTAGCGGGTCGGCGACGATCAGGAGCAGTCGGGCGCCAGCGAGTTGGTCTTTGCGTACGCCTTCCATTGGCGTTACGACGGCGCCCTGCAAGTTAAGGCGCTTGATGATGGCGGTGGCGGCGGATTTTCCGGCCGGATCACTGACCTGGTACATGACGTACGTCTTCATGTAACTGTTGTCGGGCGCGTCACTAACAGCGGCAATCGGATACTTGGCGAGCATCAGCTGGCGGGCGGCCTCAGCAGCCACGCCGTCGGAGCCGAGCCCGTTCCAGACGGCAATTGGCGTCTTCGCGGCGGGTGGTGCGGCAACGACGACTGCAGGCGCGGTCTCGGCAGTGGTGGCGGTGCTCCGCTGCGAAAGTGTGGTGTACAGCGCGGTCCCGCCCCAAACGAGGCCGACCGCAAGGATTGCGCCACCGGCGAGGATGCCCAAGAGAGCGAAGCGTTCGATAAAGCGGCGACGCCGGACGGCAACCCACGTGCCGGTGTCGAGCAGGAAGTGGTGTTCTACAGCCGCCATCGAGTGGACGTTTCGGCGTGGGTCCGGGTGTTCCTGCCGACTCGCGCCCCAGATCGGCCTCCACAGTAGGCTTGTTACATGTTCGTGAGCCTTGAGGGACCTGATGGGGTGGGCAAGTCTACGCAGGTGGCGCTGCTCGTTGCGCGTCTGCGCAGCATGGGGCTTGACGTCGTGCAGTGTCGCGAGCCCGGTGGGACCGAGCTCGGTGAGCGTGTTCGTGGCCTGCTGCTCGACGGCGATGTGGTGGTGGGCGATCGCGCGGAGGCGTTGTTGTTTGCTGCAGCACGGGCACAGATCGTCGACGAGGCGATCCGGCCGGCCCTTGAGCGGGGCGCATGGGTGGTCTGTGACCGCTTTATCGACAGCTCGATTGTTTACCAGGGCATCGCTCGCGGGCTCGGTGTCGATGCGATTCGCGATGTTTCGCTGTTTGCCACGAGTGGCGTGCTGCCTGTGCGCACGATCGTGCTGCATGGCGCCGAGCGTCGCGCTGCTGTGCCCGACCGCATCGAGGCGGCGGGTGACGACTTCCACGAGCGTGTCCTCCGGGGCTTTCTGACGCTCGCAGAGCTTGATCCCAAACGGGTGCGTCTGGTCGAGGCTCAAGGCTCTGTGGAAGCGGTCGCAGAGCGCGTCTGGGCGGCACTCGAGGATCTTTGTCCATGACGATCTCCCTACCCGGCCAGCCGCGTGCCGAGGTGCTCCTGCGCTCGGCGATTTTAGAGCCCGCCCACGCGTACCTCTTGCATGGCCCACCCGGCACGGGCAAGCGCGATGCCTCGCGCGCCTTCGCGGCGCTGCTCTTGGGTTGCGATGTGCGTCGCATCGTGCCGGGTAGCCATCCCGATCTTGCGATGATCGAGCCGGAGGGCGAATCGCTCCTGGTGGACCAAATCCACGAGCTCTCGGCAGCGCTGCGCTATCGGCCGCAGGAGGCGGTGCGTTGTGTTGGCATCGTCGATGAGGCCGATCGTCTCAATCGCGATGCCGCGAATGCGTTCCTTAAAACGCTCGAGGAGCCGCCGGGCGATGTGGTGATGATCCTGATCGCCGACGACGTCTCCCGGGTGCTGCCGACGGTGCGCTCGCGCTGTCAACCAATTGCCTTCCCGCCATTGTCGGCGAGTGCGGTGGCGGCGCGGCTAGAGGCGGACGGTGTTGCCACGGTGGAGGCGGCTGCGATTGGGCAGCGCGCGCGCGGCGACCTTGCCTTTGCTCGGCGCCTTGCCGCCGACCCTGCCGTGCAAACTTGGATCGCTGAGGTCGAGACCCGCGTTGCCACCGCGCTGTCGGTCGGGCTGGTGCAGGAGGACGCCGCAGTGCAGGCGACGATGGCGGGAATCAAGGCTGCCGGCAATCTGGCTGAGCGCCAGGCCGAGGCGATCACGGCCGCTGCGTTGGAGCGCCTCGAGAAGCTGCCGGCATCGCGCGAGCTCAATCGCGAACGCAAACGGCTCGAGACGAATGGCAAGACGACGGCCACGCGGCGCAGGCGCAGGGCAGAAACCGACATGATGCGTGCCGTGATCGCCACCGTACAACTTGTGATTCGCGACGTTCTCTGCGTGCAGGCTGGCGCACCCGATCGCTGTGTCTCGTCGGTCGATCCGGGCACGCTGGCCGACGTCGCAGAGGCTGTTTCTCGCGCACGGCTCGAGCGCGGGATCGCAGCGGTGGATGAGATCCGTGTCGCGCTTGTTCAGCCAATCAATGTCTCACTCGCACTAGCTGCTGTCTTCTCGCGTGTCGCGATGATTCGTCGCCGAGAGTCGGTGACGGCATGATCGTGGTCGGCGTGGTCTTCCAGTCGGGGGGCACGGTCGAGCTCTACGACCCGAGCACGGCTGAACTGATCTGGAACGATCGGGTGATCTGCGAGACCCCGCGGGGCGAGGAGTATGGCCGCATTGTCCAGCCCCCACACGAGCCGGAAAAAAAGCTCCCCGAGCGCGTCTTTCGCGTGTTGCGCAAGGCGACGCCCGAGGACGATGTGCGCCGTCGCGAGCAGCGCGAGCGAGCCAGCGAGGTGCGGCGCGAGTTTCGCAGAGCGGTCGTGGCTCGACACCAGAAGGTTAAGGTGCACGGCGCGGAAATGCCGTTTGATGGTCGCCGAGTGGTGGTGGGGTATACCTCGGAGGATCGTGTAGACCTCAAGCCAATCGCCCAAGAGGTCGGGCGCCGACTCGATATCCGTGTCGAGGCGCTGCAACTTGGACCACGCGATGGCGCGCGCATCACGGGGGGTTATGGCCTCTGCGGCGACGTGCTCTGCTGCACGCGTTTTCCGGCGCACGAGCAGCGCATCACACTGCGCATGGCGAAGGATCAGGATCTGCCCGTCAACCCGGGTCGCGTGATCGGCCTCTGCGGACGCCTGCGCTGTTGCCTAGCGTTCGAGCACCCCGTGTACCAGAGTTTTCGTGATCGAGCGCCCGCAATCGGCCGCACGGTCGCCACGCCGGAGGGCGACGGAGTCGTGCGCTCTCTGCGCGTTCCTGAGGATGCCGTGCTGGTGCGTTTGAGCGATGATCGCGAAGTTGTTGTGCGGCTCGATGATCTCGTCGAGGTTGGTCGGGAGTAGTCGTTTTGGCTTCGAGTCGCCTAAGGTGTGTCTGCATACCTCAAGGAGGACGCGATGAGCGCTATTGCCGTTGGTGTTGATGGTTCGGATCGTTCGATTGCCGCGCTCAATTGGGCGGCGAAGGAGGCGGCTGCCCATGGCTATACGTTGCGCATCGTCACAGCCTGGTCGATCCCTATTACAGCCCTGAGCCCAGGGGGACTGCCCGCTCCGTACCCCATCGACGAGCTCGAGAATGATGGTCGCGCTGCGCAGGAGTTCGTGATTGCGAAGGCCGATATCCCCGCGGGCGTTGAGATCGAACACCACGTCGTCGAGGGTGGCCCCGCCGCTGTCTTGATCGCCGCTTCGCAGACGGCAGAGTTGTTAGTCGTCGGTAGTCGTGGCCATGGCGGTTTTACGGGCCTATTGCTCGGTTCGGTGGGCCAGCAGGTGACGGGCCACGCAGCCTGCCCGGTCGTCGTTGTCCCGACCGCTAAACACTAGGCCTTGATGGCACGTACCCATCGCATCGCCCTGATCCCGGGCGACGGCATTTAGACAAGCCGCAGCTAGTAGTGCGCTGCGTAACGAGCGCATGTCGCAACAGCATCAGCGTCCCGAGCCGCTTCGGCGACCTCAAAACGTTTGACGCCAAGATACGCCTCGAGCAAGAGGGGCGGTAGCCAGTGTCGGGCGATCGGATCAGTCTCGAGGGCATCGAGCGCCTCTCCAAGTGAGGTTGGGAGTCTGGTGGCTTCGAACTGGGATCGCTCTGCATCGTCAAGCACGTCCGCCTCGACATGAAGGATCGCGGGGGTCGGAAGCTCGTCGCGAATGCCCGCAAGTCCGGCGTGGACGATTGCTCCAAGTGCGAGGTAGGGACAGGCCGTGGCATCGGCCGCGCGGTACTCGAGTCGCGTCTGTGGCTCGGCGGGACGGCCGCCGATCGAAATCGGGGTCGGCATGCGCAACATGGCCTCACGATTTCCATCGGCCAGACACGCAATGCCAGTGCTCCAGCGATGCGGCTGCAGCCGCACGAAGCTCGCTGGCGTTGGGGCAGTGAGTGCGACAAGCGCCGGTGCGTGGCGCAGTACGCCAGCTGCGAACGCACCCGCCAGCTTGCTCAACTCTGTCGGCGTACCCATCTTCGACTGTCCGGTTGCGTCGATCAGGCTGAGGTGAATGTGTGTGCCATTGCCGCCTCCATCGGGGTGCGTGATCGGCGTGAAGGTGATGGCGCGGTTCTCCGAACGAGCGAGTTCGCGGGCCAGTTCGCGCAGAACGATTGCGCGGTCGGCTGCTGCCACGCCGATGGCAGGAGCGATCGGGATCTCGTACTGATCAGCGGCGTACTCGGGCACGAAGCACTCTGGCTCGAGTCCGGCAGCGGCGAGTGCTGCAAAGAGTTTCGATGCGAACGGTTCTAGTTTGCGCAGCGAGGATAGTGAGAATGGTGCTGCCCGCACGTCCGTGGGGAGCTGGAACTCTTGCTCGAAGCTGGATCGCATCAGCAGTCCGGTCTCGCGTTCGAGATCCGCGAGTGCGTTGCGGAGAAAGGCCCGTGGGCAGGCTACCCAAGCTGTGCCGTCGAGCTCGTGGAGGTCTCCGAGCACGAGATCGAGTGGCGTCGAGTCGCCCAACTCGACGTGGCACCGGCTCGAAAGGTCGGGGAGCAGGCGGAGGTCGCCAAGACTGCCGAATGGATTCGGGTTGACAATGCCACCGAAGGGCGAGAGCGAGAGGTTGGCAGGCACCCAGCCGACTCCGGTGGCGAGGTGGCTGGCGAGCTGGCTGGCAGGCACGGCCCGACCACGGACGACCGCGACGAGATCGCAGGTCGCGATCAGGCAGAGTGGTTCAGGCTGCATCGGAGGGCTCGGGGCTCCCGTTGTCCCACAGGCCGATCACGAAACCAGCGGTGATCAGAGCGGTGCGCATTTGAGCGGCAGCGGTCGGTGGTAGGAGCAGTACGACGCCACCATCCGTCATGTTTGGACGGCGCAACGCCAGCGCGACGTTTTCGATTGGCTGGAGGTGGAGCGCGTTTGCACCCAAGCTCCGGTAGGTGTCACAGATCAGTACGAGCGTGCCCGCAGGGCCGTCGATTGTGCCGGCCGCACCGACGAAATGTCCCACGTTCCAGTCGGGGGGCGTTCCCGCCTGCCAGTCCCCCGTTTCGAGATAGGTGTTGAGTCGTACTTCGTCGGCGGTCGCTCCCCACAGGTACTGCGTGCCGACGTTTAAGACGACCACGCCTGGCCGATCAATCGCGCGGATGATGGCGAACAGTGCGCGCAGATCCTCCGTCTCGAAGGGGCCGGAAATCGGCACCGCCTCGAGGCCGCCTTCGGACAGAGCACCGACAGCGAGGATCACACCCGCGATCGAGGTGCCCGACAGCTTGGGGTCGTCAACGCGTGGGTGTTCTAGGCGGTAATCGCTGCGGCCAGGCTCGCCTGGTGGCAGCTCGTCGGCGTGCGAACCTCGCGCGATGACAGAACCAGCCAGTGCGCCAACGGTGTCCTGGTCGAGCACGCCACCGTCGGGTGCTGTCGTAATGCCCGCGACGCGCAATGCGAGCGTGCCCCAAAAAGCGCCACAGAGGTCGTCCTTTTGGGGTAGTTCCGCATCGTGTAGCGGCAACAGACGGTCACCACCCGGTAGCAGCGACAGATTGGCGGTGACACTCGCGGGAAGCTGGGTATCGGTCATAGGGGAATCGTACGTGTCGGTTGGCTGCGATGTAACCCGCGCGAGATTATTTAGTGGAAACACCGCACCAGTCGAGGGCGAGTAGCGCAAACGTCTTGCAGGCGATGACGATTTCGTCGATCGGCACGTGCTCGTTTGCTGCGTGGGCGAGCCGCAGATCACCAGGGCCGTAGACGACGCTCGGCACACCTGCCGCCTGGTACCAGGTCGCATCGCAGACGCCACCGAAGCCTTGGTGGTGTGCAGGTCCGGCAAGGCGCGTACCAATCACCGCGTGCTCATGCGCGCGCTCGAGCGAAGCGAGGATTGGGTGGTCTTCAGCGAGCTGGTACGGCTCCCATTCGAGTTTCCACTCCACGATCGGTGGGTGCTCGCGCAGCCATGGATCGAGCGCAGAGGCGAGCTCGATTTGGCGCTCGATCGCAGCCTTTGTGGTGGCACAATCGTCGTCGGGGTGGAACATCACGCAGTACTCGATCAGCACCGACTCAGCGAGGAAGAACGGTACGTCGATACCCCACGGCGAACCGTGGATTACGCCGGGAAGCAGGCCAAACTTACCGTGCGGAAAGAGCGGGTGCCGCTTTGTCTCGGCCCATTCTTCTTCGAGCCGGTTCATCGCCTCGTAGATCACGAAGCCCTTGTCGATCGCGTTGACGCCAAGTCGAGCACCAGCGAGCGTGCCGTGCCGCGTCTCGCCCCGAAAACCTGAGTGGGCTGTCTTGCCGGTGATGCGTACCGAGAACCAGAGCAGACCGGGCGTGATCGGCACGATCGCGAGTGGCACGTCGAGTCCACTCGGCTCCGCAATCACGACCACGTCACCCGTGTACCCCCGCTTGATCGTGGCTGTTGTGCCCGATTCGTGGTCGCCGACCTCTTCTCCAACGACGGCGACGAGTGTCAGGTCGCCGGCGAGGCGCACACCAGCGCGGTGCAATGCGACCGCAGCGTACGCCTGAGCGAGCACACCGGCTTTCATGTCGGCCGACCCTCGGCCGTGGATACTGCCATCGTGCGTCTCGCCCGAGAACGGCTCGCCACTCGTCCAGGTCGATGGGTCTCCTGCCGGGACGACATCAATGTGTCCGTTGTAGACGAGGCTGCGGCCGCCGCCGGTTCCGCGCACCACGCCGACGGCGTTGTCCCGCCCAGGCTCGATCGCGAAGACGTCTATCACGGCACCCGCCTCGGCGTAAATGCTCGCTACGAGCTGTGCGACCTCACTCTCCAACCCGACCAGTGTGGCGTAGTCTTGGCCCGGGTATTTTGGTTCGACGCTCGCGATGCGCACAGCCTGTTGGACTGTGCGAACGAGTTCGGGGGTCAGCCGATCAATCTCGGTGAGGACGCGTTCCTGAAGGGCGGGGTCAACTGGCATGGTGTTCCTTGGTCGCTTGATGATAGTTCGTCAGCGCGACCACTGGTGCGTTGGTAATGGTGCCGCTGATGCGCACGCACGCCGGCTGCATTTAGACTCCGCTCGTACGCCGACGTAGCTCAGTGGTAGAGCACTTCACTCGTAATGAAGGGGTCCGCGGTTCGAATCCGCGCGTCGGCTCTGGGGAATCGCCTTGATCCCTAGAGTTTTCGGCATGCATGAGCGACCCAGGACGTCCCTGTCCGACTCCGTCGTAGCGAGATGATCCCACAGTTGATCCCGCAGTTGATCCCGCATTCGGATGGCGGGGGCTCCTAATGTCGAATCAGCCACGTTTTGAAGGCGGTCCGGCTTCGCCAGCGGGTCCCATCGGGGTTGCAGGACGGACGGCTTTGCGGCTGCTCGATCACTGGGGAAAGACGCTCAGCGTTGAAGCGGGATGCCCATTCAGCTGCTTCCGTCCAGATCGCCGTGCCGAGGGCGCCCAGCGTGTAGACGCCTGCCCTTGATGGAGACAGACCCGGTTCTCTTTGCGTGTCGCTTGCGGGTATCCGTTGAGCGGTGCCAGTGTGGCAAGCGTGTGGCACGAGGCCGAACACGGACTATCGAGAATGCCCGTCCCGTTCACGCGGGTAGTCGTACTACGCGGGTGGGGAGCCCCCGAATCCGATAGCACCCGTCAGATTCGCACCCGACAGATTCGCACCCGACAGATCCGCACGCGTCAGATCCGCTTTCCTCAGGTTCGCACGCGTCAGATCCGCACGCCTCAGATCCGCACGCGTCAGATTCGCGTCGATCAGATACGCACCCGTCAGATACGCATCCGTCAAATCCGCACGCGTCAGATCCGCACCCGACAGGTTCGCGCCCTTCAGGTTCGCATGCCACAGGTTCGCACCCGTCAGATTCGCATCCATCAGATTCGCACCCTCCAGATCCTCACTCGTCAGGTTCTCCCACGTCAGATCCGAATCCTCCAGATTCGCACGCCTCAGGTTCGCATCCTCCAGTTCTTCATCCGTCAGATTCGCATTCGTCAGATCCTCATCCTCCAGATCCTCATACGTCAGATTCGCATTCGTCAGATCCTCATTCATCAGATACGCATCCTCCAGTTCCTCATCCGTCAGATCCGTTTTCCTCAGGTTCGCATCCTCCAGATCCTCATCCGTCAGATTCGCACGCGTCAAATACGCACCCGACAGATTCGCACCCGACAGATTCGCACCCGACAGATCCGCACGCGTCAGATCCGTTTTCCTCAGGTTCGCACGCGTCAGATCCGCACGCGTCAGATTCGCATCCGTCAGGTTCGCACGCGTCAGGTTCGCACGCGTCAGATCCGCGCCCCTCAGAATCGCGCCCCTCAGAATCGCGCCCCTCAGATCCGCGCCTTTCAGGTTCGCACGCGTCAGGTTCGCACCCGACAGATTCGCACCCCACAGATACTCCTTCGTCAGATCCGCACCCCTCAGATCGAGGGGAGCATCACCCACACGGTTCGCTATGCGACCTAGTGCCTCTAACCGTTCCATACCGGTGACGATACTGCAACGCGCAACACACAATCGAGAAAGACCGTCGCGCTCTCGTGGGTAGGGGTACTACGCGGGGGACGCTACCTTCTCGTC
This sequence comes from Gaiellales bacterium, assembly GCA_038911065.1. Classification (GTDB taxonomy): domain Bacteria; phylum Actinomycetota; class Thermoleophilia; order Gaiellales; family F1-60-MAGs149; genus F1-60-MAGs149. The sequence continues at coordinate 11,411 of JBCKBR010000024.1, forward strand.
TCGTCACTCGATCACAGGCGGCGGCTTCGCACCCGCCAGACCCTCATCCATCCGCATCCATCAGATCCTCATCTATCAGATCCTCAACCGACAGAAACGCAACGATCGGATCCTTATCCAACAGAAACGCATCCATCAGATCCTTATCCGTCAGATCCGCATGTATCAGATCCGCATCCGTCAGATCCGCATGTATGAGATCCGCATCCGGCAGATTCGCACGCGTCAGACCCTCATCTATCAGATCCTCATCCGTGAGACCCTCATCTATCAGATTCGCACCCGTCAGATCCGCATCTATCAGATTCGCACCCGTCAGATACGCGCCCTCCAGATTCGTATACATCAGATACGCACCCGTCAGATCCGCATCCGTCAGATTCGCACGCGTCAGATTCGCACCCGTCAAAGTCGCACCAGTCAGATCCGCACCCGTCAGATCCGCATCCGTTAGATCCGCACGCGTCAGATTCGCACGCGTCAGATTCGCATCCGTCAGATCCGCATGCATCAGATCCGCATGCCACAGAGCCGCACCCGCCAGATTGAGGGGCACTGACGCGTCAGCCTCACGAGATGCTATGCGCGCTAGTGCTTCCTCCCTACTCAAACGCTCCGGAACATCCTCATCATCAGCCATACCGGTGACGATACTGCAACGCACAGCACACGATGAGAAAAGCCGTCACGCTCGCGTGGGTAACGGTACTACGCGGGTGGGGAGCCGCCAACGCCGAACAGTGAACTACGCGAAGAGACGCTGCGGTTCGGTCAGGCCGAGCCAACCGAGTTGGCGCAGGCGGTCGAGTGCGACCTCCACGTGGCTCGGGGTGAACAACTGGCCCTTCCGGCGGTTCCAGGAGCGCACGATCTGATCGACGGCGTCGAGGTCCAGCGGTTCGGTGCGGGGCGTCCCGGCGTCGTCCCTCGACGCCGCCCAGTGTACGGTGGCGAGCAACTCCAGGCCGTAGGGGGACTCGAAGCCTTCGATGAGCTGGGTAACTCGATCCAAGTGAGCAGCGGTCTCGGGTTGACCATCGAGCACCTGCGACGCCGCCTCGGTCGCGCCGTCGAGGATCTCGAAGGGGATCGAGTCGAGGGCTTTGTTCGATCCGTCGGCGACTCCGCGGATGTAGTGGCCCTCCATCGGGGAGAGCACGTGGCGGAGGTTGTCGGCGTAGGGCCCGTAGCGGCCCTTGGCGTAGTTGAGCCGCAGGGGTTCGCCGGTCTCCTGCATGAAGTACATGAGCTTCTGGATGTCGACCGCGGTGATTTCGACGGTAAACGGGAGGTACCGCTGCATGATGCCCAGGAGCGCAGCCCGCCCTAGTGTCATCCTAGGTCGCTCGGACCGCACCGGCTGCTCGGCCGCGGCTGGTGCTCCCTCGGGCGGGTAGAGCAGCACCTCGACGTCAGGCAACTGCTCGAACGCTGCCACGATCAAGGGCCGCACCTCCTCCCAGCGTAGGCCACCGTGACCGCAGCCGAAAGGCGGCACCGCGACGCTCCTGATCGAGAGGTCCTTGATCTGCCAGACGAGGTCCTCAAGCCCGGCCTGGATGTCGACGAGGGTCGAGTTCGAACGCCAGTGGCGCTTGGTCGGGAAGTTGATGACGAAGCGCGGGCCATCTGCGGCGATGGTGCCGGCATCCCAGATGAACATCCGCCCGAGTTCTACCTCGCCGGCGTCGCACGCCCGCTTGTAGGCCTTGTAGTTCTCGGGGTAGGCGCGTTTGAACTGCAGGGCGATGCCCTTGCCCATCACACCGATCGTGTTCACCGTGTTGACGAGGGCGTCCACCTCGGCGTCGAGAAGGTTTCCATGCTGCTCTTGAATCATCGCTGCTCCGATTCTACGGATAGTACCAGTCAGGCTCAGCGACCACCTTGGCGGTGCGCCCGAATTCTGCGAACAGGAGTTCGACTCCAAACTTCTGCGTCTCGGCATACACGGCGACTTCGTGTACGAGGTCGAGCGGCACCCGGTCGCGCACCAGGAACTCGGCCATCCGGCGTTCCGACCGGTCGGGGTCATCGTCTGTGCGCTTCCACATGACCGCCCGCATGAGCGGCCAGTCAACGAAGTCCGACTGCGGCGGGTCCTCGGTCAGGTCACCTAGGACGCCTGCGTCGTTGCTGAAGTCAGCCAGCTTCATGGCCGCGTTCCGGTCGCTGATGGCGAAGTCCACTCCCGCCCCGATCATCCGGTCGACCTTGCTCACGAGGTATACGAGGTCGTGATGGTCGCCGATGAACGTCGGCACGTGTCTCTTCCACAGCATGTGCATCATCGGCGAACGAGGCGCGAAGTAGAACGGCACGTAGTTGGCGACCTTGCCCCCAGGAGGGCAGGTGACGACCCGCTCGCGGCGTCGCTGCTTGATCGCTGGGTCGCCGGCCTCGTTGATGCGCAGATCCTTGTCGGAGACGGCGTGGTCGCTGAGAAGCGCTCCCGCGTGAAGCACGGCGCGGAGGTTGTCCACGTGGGTGAAGTGGAAGAGGAAACCGAACGGGGGCGTCGTCATGCGGCTTCGCCGTCGGCGATGCCGCTGGGCGTCTCCAGATTGCCGCGCATCTTGTCGGCGGCCTCCCAGAGCGTCTGCTCCAGCGACTTGCTGACCGCGCTTTTCTTCGTCCCTTTGGCCGGCGTCATCCGGCGATCATAGAAGGCGCCGATCAAGAGCGCCGGGATCAGTCCCGGCTTTGCTCCCTCATGCCGTCGGAGTTCCCTCAGCATCCGGGCGAGACGTCCAGCCTGCACCTCATCGATCGACCGAGTGTCTCATTCGACCTGACAGGCTCCGTACCGATATCGGCCAGATTTTGTTGTCCGCCTACGGAGCGGCTTGATCGTTCTCCTAGAAGGCAAGGGCGATCCGGACGAGAAGGGCGAATCCAAAGCGACAGCTGCTCGGCGATGGGTCGACGCGCAGCGAGCATCTTGATTCAACCAGCCTAATTGTGGCAGGGTAAGTGCTTTTGTCTGTCATAAACTCATTAGCGAAAAAGCACGAATAATATTTGTGTAGTAATAGACGAATAGCACAATAGTGTTAATGAATAGGCAGTGACTCTTCTTGGGACGCACACAGGGGTCCACTAGGTGCGTTTCGGGGCAGCCGCCGTTCGGGGGCCTCACCAATTAGTCGCATAGGCGCCCTACGACCCCCGCACGGCGGGGTTTCTGTCCGGCAGCCTCCGGGGCGAAAACGGAATCCCGATTTATGGGAACTACTGTGGCAGGTCAATGCCCATCGCTGTTGCGGCTGCTCGGATCTTTTCGAGCTGCATCAGCAGTTCGATGCGTTCCTTCTCAAGCATCTCGATTTGTCGCCCCTTCGCCTCTATCAGCGACATCGTTGAGCGGAAAGCATCCATCGTCGATGCCTGCAGCGCTCCCAGTTCGCTTGGTTTTGATGTAGGGCGATTCCTCCCCGGCTTAGAGCGGGGCAGGTGATGGTCTCGCTTCCACCTGGAGTACTGCGCGTTGACGCTGCTGACGTTTTCTCGGTCGAATTTCTCTGCGACCAGCGCGACTGCATCAGCGCGAGCAAGGCGCTTGGTCTCGATCAAATCGTGCAATTCCTGAAACATTGCAGCGTTGTTAATGGACGGGGTACGCGCCATCTCGCTAGCGTAGCAGTCCAGTTATCTTATTAATGTTTTTGTTTGACAATTGCGGTCATTATGTTTATAATACGTACACTATATAAACAGAAAGCGCAACCATGAAACTGCTCACATTGGAAAGTACCGCGACCGAGATGGGATCTTCTCGCCGCTTCGTCGAGCGCCTGATTTCACGCGGGGAACTCGAATCCGTCAAGGTTGGACGCAGCCGACTCGTTTCGGAGAAAGCAATCGCGGCGTACCTTGACGGGCACACCGTGAAAGCGTTGCGGTGACCAATCCGACCAAGCGTAGGGCGAGTCGTCGTCGTGCCGTCGGGACTATAGAACCGCGGCACGCAAGACGCTGCCCTTGGTCGAGTGGGCGTCCATGCCAGTGCGCTCACCCAAGCTTCCGCGCCAAGATCCGTATCAGCGGGAGGGTCTACTCCAAGACGTTCGGGTCAGAATCCGCAGCGGCTGCTTGGTTAGAGAACCTCCACCGTATCGGTTCGCCGCTTGGTCAACCTGCGGTGCGCAGTCGGACGATCGATGATGTCGTCGAGCTCTTTCTCCGGGATGGAGCCGCAGGTAAGCCGGTGTCGCGAGGACGACCGCTCCGCTCGAATACGATGATCAACTACCGGCATGCCCTTGATCGGCATATCCGTCAAGCAGTCGACCCCACCACAGGGAAGCCGTTTGTCGAGCAATCGGTAGATGCTCTCGATGACGCCACGATGCAGCGTCTTCAGTTGGTTTTGATGGAGACTGCTGGGCTTCCTACGGTGCACGCAGCGTCATCGGCTCTGGCGGCAGCACTTCGGTACTCCAGGACAATGGGATACCGGACCACGCAGGTGCCACGAGGACACGCCTTGCCACGCGCTACGGCAGCGCCTGGACGCACCCTCAGCGAGGCTGACGTCCTACGTGTGCTCCGGCTGGCGTATCAGGATGATGCGCGGCTTGCACGCTCCTTGATGGGTCCGTTGTGTGAGTTGCTTGTCCAGACCGGGCTCCGAGGTGGCGAGGCATTCCAGCTGCGCTGGGACGATCTTGATCTAGGAGCGGCGAAGCCGTATCTGCGAGTGCGCCGCGAGACGACGAAGTCGAATGCAGGGGCTCGGAAGATTCCGCTTGAAGTGGAAACGCGTGACGCACTGCTCGCTCATCAGGTTGCGACCGCCGGATGCGGGCAAGGGTTGGTTTTCTCAAGCACCACGGGAGCGCCGCTTAATCGGAGCGGCCTGGTGCGATCAGCCCTCCGGCGCATTGCGAAACAATCTGGCGTTGCAGCGATCAGCCCTCACGACTTTCGTCGCACGCATGCCACCATGCTCGCAGTGCGCAACTGCCCACCAGCAGTTGCGGCTCGCAGGCTTGGGCACAGAGACGGCGGCAGCCTGTTCCTGAAGACCTACGCGCACCCTTCTGCAGACGAAGATCTCGCTTACGTACTGCCACTAGGCCTGCGAGACAAGGCGGATCGCAAGTGACTGCCGGGGGGCAACACCTTTGCAATCAAGTACGACAAGCCAATTCTTTTAGGGCGCGCCTCGCCATACGAGTTGGCTCAGGCGTAGAGGGGAGTTGCCCCGGTTTGGGGAACACCATCTCGTTTGGGCGCCATGATGGGCTCAGCGAGGAGTCAAAGATGTCTAAACCTTTTCCATCAAGTGCGCTACGGGTAGCATCCGCTACTCTAAGAACCAAATCTTCCGTATTTACTGAGACACTGTATTCAGTACTACCAGCAACCAAGGCGGCACCAGCGACGATGAGTCCAAAAAGCACCTATCCCAAAGAGGCGGCAACGAGATCCAAACCAGTGCGAGTCACCGTGGACCTGGAGCCCACTGACTATGAAGCGCTTCGCGAGTGGGCGTACACAGAAAAAACCAGCCACTCAGCGGTGCTCCGCGCCCTAATTCAGTTGCTGTCGCGAAGCGAAACTCTGTCCCAGCAAGTCCGCAGGGCGGTTTCCCGGTGACCAAGTGTTACAAAGAATCGAGGTGACCAATGACAAAGGACAATGAAGTGAAACCTGCTAAGGAGGTCAGCCCTCGCAACAAACTCAACGACCTCACTTCATCCGAGTGGATTTCAGAGACCGTCTCGGTGTGGAGACAGAAGGGACTCGGGGCAGGCCACCCCGATGCTCAGATTGAGAGGCAACATCCTGCCCCGTTCTCCTTCACTGACGTATCCCGCCTGATTCGTTTCTTCACAAAGAAGGGCCAAACAGTGCTGGATCCGTTTGTAGGGATCGGTTCGACCTTGAAGGCGTCCGCTCTGGAAGGTCGGAATGGCATTGGATTCGAATTGAATCCAGTGTTTGCTGAACTAACACGGCGGCGTCTTGTCGAAGAGCTTGAAGAGACGCTGCTCCCGATGCCTGAGCAAATACTTCTCGAGGGTGACGCTAGAGATCTCCTACGCACGTTGCCGGACGACTCAGTTGACTTCGTTGTCACGAGCCCCCCTTATTGGAACATTCTCCACAAGGTAGATCACAAGGCAGAGCAGGAAAGAGAATCCAAGGGCTTGGCAACTCGCTACAGCCAAGATGACACCAGAGATTTGGGCAACATCGCGGACTACGAAACTTTTCTCAAAGAACTCGTTGGGATCTTTGATGAATGTGGGCGCGTACTCAGACCGAATCAGTATCTCTGCATTGTCGTAGGCGACTTCCGAGATAAGGGCCGCTACCTCATGTTCCACGCAGACCTAGCTGCGGCGTGCGAGCAAGTGGGCTACGTGCTCAAAGGAATCACGATTCTTCATCAGGCTCACAAGCGTGTGTTTCCTTACGGGTACCCAGCGGCGTATGTGCCCAATCTGCATCACCAGTACATCCTGATACTCCGAAACGAGAGATCGTCATGAGTTGTGGTGAGAACTTGGTCGAGAATGCCGTCATGTTGGGTGACTGTATTGAATTACTCGCAACCCTTCCCAGTTCCTCCGCCCAACTGATCATCGCAGATCCCCCGTACAATCTCGGCCCAAGATTTGGCCTAGAGAAGGAGTGGGTGCGCGACGATAAGTGGCTTCCTTGGTGCGCAGATTGGCTCGCACAATGTAAGCGAGTTCTCGCCGATGACGGAAACTTGTTTGTGTATGGCATTCACCATTATTTGTGCTACCTGCAGGTCCAGATGTACGAGCTTGGATTGCATTATCGCAGGCAAGTGATATGGAACTACGAGAATGGGTTTTCAACCTATAAGAAGTCACTGGCTGCGCACTACGAACCAATTCTCTGGTTTTCTAAGTCTGAGGATTACTACTTCGATGAGATCCGCGAGCCCTACAAGAGCACGGAGCGGCTTCGTCATAAGGTCACAAAGAACGGCAAGGTCTGGACTCCGCACCCGGATGGCCGGATTGCCGGTGACGTATGGCGGTTTCCGACGCTAGCTGGCAGGCGATTTCGTGACGAAAAGGTCGACCATCCTACGCAGAAGCCGTTGTCGCTAAGTGACAGGATTGTTCAACACTTCAGTGCCCCAGGCAGCCTCGTTGTGATTCCTTTTGCCGGTAGCGGGACTGAATGCGTCAGTGCAGTGAGGTCTGGGCGGAGATTCTGGGCTTGCGATATCAAACCCGAATATGTCGAACTGACTAACTCGCGCGTGGAATCAGCCGTTGCCAAATGTGACTTGGATGGAGAGTCCACTCTTTAGTCACTTCTCTGGTGACAGGCCGGGAACTTTAGCTGTGCCCCACAGACGAGCGACCTGGGGACCGAGATTCGGTGAGCCTGGATCTACCGAGACAAAGTCCCGGATGAAGCGGAGCATCCGATCGTCTTGGCTGCGTATGGCTAGAAGAAGAATCCCGACCGGGACGATGCGCACCAATACGGCAATTCTGTCGAAACAATTGATCGCAGCCTCGTAATAGTCAACCCTGGCATTCGGAAGTCGATCGACCACGATACACGGGAAAATCTTTGAAAGTGTGACCTGATAGCGAGACGAAGCAATTGCTGTGCCGACTATTACCCGTCGAAATGCATCTAGAACATCGCCACTCGGTTCGACCTCGATTAGAAGAAGATCGTCATCTGCGCTGACGACTAACTCAGCGAAAGCATTGTTATCACCAACATACTTCAATCGAGAAGATAAGTTCAGCGACAGAAAAGCATTTCGCACTAGGAGGCGATAGAGGCGTTGTTCCGACACTCCGTCCACACCTCGGCGGAATTTCTCCACCTGGACCGCAACTCGCTCAGCATCTGGGAATGGGACTTTCTCGGTGACGAATGTCCTTGAGAGTAGTTCGCGCGTTTCACCGAATCCGTTCGCCTCGTAGGGGACGGACTGGAATCCGGGTGTCTCGTCACCACTCACGACGGCGCAAGCCGTCGTCGGATCAAGATGGATCGCGCCAACGGGGCATCTAATAGCGCATAGGCCACAGCCGACGCAAGACTCGGCGTAAACCTCCGGCCGTCCCAAGGGATCCAACGTGATGGCGTTGGTTGGGCACACTCCTCGCTCAGGAGCAACCGAAGTTTCCACGATTCCCGCAAGAGAAACTTCTTCGGTAGTGAAGGAAATGCACGGGGCATCGGGACAACGTAAGCATTCAGAGGCTAGGAATTGCTCGTCAACTCGAAGTTGAGTTCTAGTGAATAGAGACCGAGTTGAATCGGATCCGAAGGAACCTGTAGGAAGTCTTACAGTCTGCGCCGCGCTGCTATCAAGCCGAATTCGTTTCATAGCGGACCCCGTAGCGAGTTCAGCAGCGAGCGTGGAGGCGGATCACCGGACACAACATGCTGGATGGCTAGTTCATAAAGAGCACGAACTGAGATAAGTCCGATATTGATTCCGAAAGCCATATAGATGTCGTCGACAAGTTCGGTAACGTCACTTCTCGCGGGCGGGTAGGCGTAACCGACAACCAGCGACGATGAGCTGTTGATGGATGGCAAGAATTCTCTCTGGTCAAGAATGATCTTGTTTTCAAGGGCTTGCTGAATTGATTTGACGTTGATTACGGCTACTTCAGTCTGAGACTTAACTTCGACTGGAAGCGAATCGAGTGCATCGACCAGGATTAGATCGATTCGGTTATTCGTGTCCCCTTGCACTGGTTGCCAAACGGGGAAACCTGCGATTGAGAAGAGCGAGGCCACTAGGGGATAGAAATCCCCTTGTTTGAGCGGCCGAGCAACTGCGCTCAAACGGTCAAGCGATCTCTCCATGCCAGATAAATCCCATCGAACCATGGACGATTGAGATCGCCGTCTCTCGAGGAACTCATGCACTTCCACGGGTTCGTAGCGCCCATCTGAATCGATTGGTGAAGAAACCAAGGGGGCAACGGAAGCTTCATCATCTAGCAGGGAGACTGCCCCAACTGGACACCGCATGGCACAGAGACCACATCCAATGCATGCATTGGAAATCTCTGGCGCTGTACTGGAAGCGCTAAAGCGAATTGCATCAACCGGGCAGACCTGTGTGGCTCGTCGAAGTACATCCTGCTCCTCAATGGCGAAGCGGATACAGGGTTCGTCAAGACACCGTAAGCATCGAGATGTGTGATCTTCCTCACTGTGGCTAAAGCGAGCTTCGAAAGTCAGGACACTTCGTGCACCTGGTGAGTCAGCCTTCAAGGCAAGCAACTGCTTTTGAGTGGAGTCGATCCGAATCCTCTTCATTCCGCAGATGCCTCATTAAGTACATCTTGCGGCGCCTGTTGAAACGGTGAGTACAGCAACGCGTCTACATCATCTGGAATAGCAAGTCGATCCAGAATTGCATACGCGCCCGTCCGCGATGTCACCAATTGTTCGTTGATTGTCGCAGGATCTACTCCACTTCTGGCCATCATGGCGTAGTAGCCATAGTTTGCAAAGGCTGCTCGCTGCTCAAGTGTGAAATCGGACAGCTCTCCTTCTCTTACGTCTCGAGCAACGGCAAGACGCCGTGCCGTATCCAATCCAAGTGGGGACAACACGAGCGCTTCAGTTGGCCCCTCGTAGAGTCCAGATAGTCGGTCAGAGCTAGCCCAACCGATGTCAGAGGACTTAAGGACACCTACTGGGAACCGGGTGTAGTTTTCCAACGTGACTACTTTGATGCTGAATCGTTTTGCTTCGGCTTTAACGAGGTCTTTCAGTGAATGACGATGACCACGTGCTCGCTTCACTCGGTCCACGGCATCCTCAAAGGCACCATCGAGGAGGTCGTCCTCAACTGCCAAGAGGCCGACGATCATCTCATGGCGCGTGATGACTCCATCAAGTGAAGCCGCGAGCCGGAGCAGCCAAGACATAGGTCTGTGGTTCGTTATACCAACATTCTCGGTGGCCGGGTTCGGGAAGCAAATCGAGAGCAGGCACTCGCGAAGTAGACCGTTCGTAAGACGTTCGTCTTGAACAAATTCCTCACCAATCATTTCTCCGAGGATTGTGTGCCTGAAGTCAGCGCGCCGTTCAGTAGGCCGAATCCAGCCGAGCATTCGGAATACTTCACTGTAAGATTTTGACTGGTTGAAGAGAGGATCTCGTGAGCGATCTACCTCGTTCGATCGCGTAAGTGCCTCTGCCCCAACCGCTCCGCGTGAAGATGCTTGACGATGCGTAGTCAGAATCTGAGACATTTCATCGAGGTTGAAATGGTCGCTATCTTTCGTGGCGACGTAGATCAGCCGGTAGATGTGAACAAGGCGGCTGATATCGGATCCGGGGTTTGGAAAACGCAGTGGCATTTGTTCGCGCTCGTGTTATATAGTCATGGCCTTGCGACCCCACCAACTGTACTGCGTGCACCAAGGTGCTTGCAACCTGGATAGCCCCGGGTTCCGTAGAGGCTGTTTTTGTTGGGGCCCGGCCGCTCCGCGTATGAGGCCGGTGCTCGACGATCAGTGGCAGAAAAGCCGCTTGGGTGTGATTACCTATTCTGGCGCCGGGTGGACGCCCGCAGGCACCGCCTGCCCATCCTCGTCGAGCCCACCAAAATTGTCGGGCCAGAGCGGCTCTGGTGCCTTCGAACCAGCGATCACGCCACCCGATCGTCGCTTAGCCGCCAAGCAGCCGACGGGTGGCCCGCGCGTGGGCGCCCTCCACCGCTCCTTCGTTCCAGCAGCGGGTGAAGTCGTCCTGCGGTCTGGCGTTTGCGTCCTTGAGGCACTCGATCCGGTGCGGTAGTGCTGCCGCATCATTCTGGTCGCGGTCGGTGAGTTCGTAGCGGCCTGCGGCGGCGAGCACGTGCTTCACCAGCAGCACGTACGCGACGGTGCCGAGGAGCGCGTGCGCCCAGTACGGCCACGCGACGCGGTCGGCGGCCCGCCCGTGAATCTCGCTGCGCTTGGCGTAGAACTCCCCCATCCAACACTTGAGGACGCACTCCTGCTCCTCGTCCCACGCGGCTCCGATACGACACGTGATCGCGCGCGCCATCTGCGTGGTCTTCTTTAGACGGGAGACATTGCACATCTGCTCCAGCGCCGAGCAGATCCAGACGACCTCCTGACCGTGTGTCTCCCACCTGTCCAGTTCCGAGCCCAGGAGGAACAGCGGGAGCGACTGCCGCAGCAGCGTCGAGGGGTCGTCGTCGGCGTCTGCGGGGGTGGCGAGTGCGTCTAGAAGCGGCTGCGCCCATTGCGGCTTCGCATCCTCCTCGGCGGCGGGCGGGATCGTCTCGCGCATCTCCGCGATCCGCCATCCGGCGGAGAGTATGTACCCATCACGGCGGCGCCTGACCACGCCGACGGTCTCCGTGCCTGGCTCGAAGTTTTGATTGATGCGCTGGAAGTGCGCGGCATTGATCTGCGGCCGATTGCTCAGGTACGTGTTCGCGGCGATTGCCGCGAGGGTGCCGAAGTCGATGTGCTCGCGCAGCACTTCGACGTCCTCCTCCGAGAGCGGTGCGGTCGGATGCCGGTCGGCGAACCAGCACACCGACGGCTCGACCGGATTGCCTCGCCGATCACAGAAAGTGGCGGCGATCGCCTCCGCCGTCTCTCCGGTCGCGTCCTCCAGCACCGGCCGCACCAACGCGAACGGCGAGATCTTCACCTTCCCGAAAGCCACCTCGCGGTCGAGCCGCAGCCACGGCAACAGGCAGATCGACTGCTGCCCCGGTTGGGGATCAGGAAACGCACGAGGCATCCACATTTATCCAAGGCAATCAGATTCGGCGGTCGACGGCGCGCCGACCGCCGCGGCACACTTGACGAATGAACATGCGCTGGGGAGAGAAACGCTGCATCGGCTGCCTTAAAACCCCGAGCGTGGTCGATCCCAGGTCGGCACTCACGAAGGGGCATGTGATCCCGCGGTCTGTCGGCGGCAAACTCTACGCCTCCAACGAGTGCAAGCGTTGCAACGAGCGGTTCGGCCACGGCGCGGAGGCCGCGCTCGATGGCCTGTTGGCATCCTCCTGCGGTTGTCTCTTGTGATGTCACTCCGGCCCCTCGTGTTCCGTGGGGCCGGAGTGTCGAGCCCACTACGACGCTTCTCGGAGGCGTTTCATCGCGGGCGGATTTACCGGCATCGTTTCGCGGATCGCCTCGATCTCCGCGATCAGTCGTTTCACGGTGTTCTCGTAGAAGGGCCGCCCAAGAAAGCGAGTGGCGAACGCGGTTCCGACGCGTATGGTGATTTCCTCTATCAGTTGCCCGCCAAACTCGACGTGAACGGCGCGCTGCGTTGGATCGGGATGCGACCCGTAGGAGAACGTCTTCAATTGAACCGCCACGGATTCTTTGAAGCCGCTGCGCATGTTGTGTGCGGGTTTCGAAAGGATGTCGTATATCTGGCTTCCCAACTCGGCCTGGTTGCCGTGCAGCTCGATCCCCTGCTCCCTGAGGAACGTAACGCGCGGTTTTTCAATTCGGCCTTCAGCCGCTCGTGCTGTTGCTGTTTTGATGTAGCTCGTATCGTTGAGCCACTGCGAAAGCAAGGGTTCTTCACCTGGGCCTACGAGCACGGCGAGTAGCTGCGCGGCCTCGTGGATCGACCGCATCGTTGGCACCGTCTCGGATGCAAAGCCGCCGCGAAGCTGAACCAGCAAGCAGCCGCAAAGCCCGAGGCACCGACCGCTCATCTCCCAGACGGCAGTCCAACGGGTCTCATCGCCCAGTCCGAAGTCCATCGTCTCCGCAATGCGGCGGTGTGCGTCAACAAGGGCGTCCACCACCATTTGGTACGTCAGAAGATGCTCCTCGATGCGGGGCTGGACGATAGCGGTGATCTGCTCGTTTCGTTCCTTGCTGTCCGCTCGGAGCCTCTCGACTTCGGCGGAAAGAGTGAGGCCGCCCTTGATCGGAGGTTCGAAGTTCGCGGTCGCCGCTGTCCGCTCGGCGTTTGTTGGGCGCGGCGCTGACTTGCACTTCTTGCTCATGAGAACACCTCTTTCGCATTCACGCGGCGATGTGCCAGGATGCCGAGCTAGATGTCCTGACCGGACCCCATTCTTGTGAATTCCTGACCTGGCTCACTTCGACGATCTGCTCGATTTCAGTGTGGAACTCTCTGAACCGGTTGTGAAGCGGATGTTGGTTGCGCGGCTCGCTAAAATACGCAGGAATCGGCTCCATGCATCGACGGATTGTGTCACTGAGCATGAGTTGAGCTTAGATCTTCACAACCTTCGTGGCTGGCTTGCCCGTCTTGCCCTTCTTCTTGGGTGTGATCGCAACAATCCATTTTCCTTTTGATGCGAGCTTGATCTTGCAGGACGCTTTGCCACTCTTGACGGTGCAGGAGCCTCGCACCTTCTTAGTTGCTCTCGTAGTCTTGGTCGCACTGATTGTGTAGGTCGTCTGTGGTGCTGCGGCGAATGCGGCTACGAGTGGGCTCGTCAGGGTTGGATTCGACCATTGAATGTTGATCGGTGTGATGACGGTCACATTGACGGTGACATTATTGATGATGGTGATTGGGGGAGTTGTACTGGGCGTTCCAGATGTGGGAGCCAACACAAACACTGCGTTGATTTCTCGTGCCTGGCTCATCAGTACAGAGCATGTTGATGAGCCGCCTCCACACGCTCCTCCCCAACTCGAAAACGCCCAACCACTCGCAGGCGTTGCGATCAGAGTCACGGTCGAATCAGGAATCATCCCCACACCCGAGCATGCTGCAGAACAACTCAGTGTGCCTGTCGAGTCACTAATCGTTCCTGATCCAGAGAAGGTTGGCACCCTCAACAATCGTGACGACAAGAATGAGGATGACGCGGTAGAAGCAGACGATGGACCCGCCGCATTAGTTGATGTCACGCTGCACGTATACGTCGTAGCGATTGTCAGGTCCGAGACTAGGATTGGCGTGCTTGCTGCGGTGCCTGTCTGGGTTGTGCCCCCATCCGAAGATACGCAGGTCGCAGTATTCGCCGTTATCGCAGCACCATTGTCACTACCAACCGTAAACGCAACCGACGCCTTGCTACCAACGACTCGCGTCACGTTGATACTAGTCGGAGCACCCGGGGCCGTCACTGGTGTAACTGCCGCTGACGCAGCCGAAGCACTACTCGAGCCGACACTATTTGTCGCTGTCACCGTGAACGTGTAACTCGTCCCATTCGTCAGACTCGTGACGGTGCAGGAGAGTGCTCCCGACGACCACGAACACGTCCCTCCTCCTGGACTCGCTGTCACCGTATACGCCGTAATCGTCGAGCCACCAGTACTCGCGGGCGCACTCCACGACACCACAACCTGCGTATTACCACTCACACCCGAC